>NZ_JANLGL010000138.1:0-16642 GCF_024655625.1 Pseudomonas sp. 18.1.10 | reverse complement strand
GTCACAGATGCATGGACTGACACACCGCATTCGCGAGCAAGCCCGCTCCCACATTGAACCTCATTCAAATGTCAGAGGGCCGCAGCATCCACGATCCGGTTGCGCCCGGTGTGCTTGGCCTCATACAGCGCCTGGTCCGCACTCAACAACAGCGCCTCCAGCGACAAACGGCTGCGCTTATCCCAGGTGCTCAAACCAATGCTCACCGTAATCGGCCGCGCATCCCCCGCCACCCGCGGCAAATGTTCGATGCTGCTGCGGATATGCTCGGCGATCACCTCGGCGCCCTTGGCATCGGTGTGCGGCAGCACCACCGCGAACTCTTCGCCGCCATAACGTGCCGCCAAGTCGGCGGGGCGGCGGATATTGGTGCCGATCACCTGGGCCACGCTGCGCAACGCTTCGTCACCGCCATGATGGCCGTGGCGGTCGTTGAAGGCCTTGAAGTGGTCCACGTCGATCATCAACAGCGTCAGCGGCTCGGCCGAGCGTTGCGCACGGTCCCATTCCAGGCGCAGGCGCTCATCGAGGATACGGCGGTTGGCCAGGCCGGTGAGGGCGTCGGTGGCTGCCAGTTCTGACAGCACCCGCTCGGTGCGATAACGGCGGCGCAGCTCCCGGCGCAGCATCCAGGTCAGCCACAACAAGCCGATGCACAGCACGCCGGTGGCGCCGGCGGTCAGCAGCGCGGCGCGTTCCCAGGGCGCGAACACGTCTTCGCTGGACAAGGCCACCACCACAATCAGCGGCAGTTCACCGACATTGCTGAAGGTGTACAAGCGTTCCTTACCGCTCATGGAGGAGATCGCCCGGAAACTGCCTTCACCTTCACGCAGCATGCGTTTGAAGTTGGGGCGATCGCTGAGGTCCTTGTCGATCATTTCCCGTTCCAGCAACGGCTGCTGGGCGAGGAGAATGCCTTGGGTATTCATCAGGTTGACGGTACTGCCATTGCCGATGGTCAGGCGATTGAACAACTGATCGAAATACGCCAGGCGCATGGTTGCCACGGCCACACCGGCAAATTCCCCGTCCGGCCCCGATACCCGCCGGCTGAACGCGATGCGCCAGACTTGATCGCAGGCACAGCGGATCTTGAACGGTCGGCTGATAAACAGCCCCGCCTGGGCATTGTTCTGATGGACCTGGAAGTAATCGCGGTGGGCGAAGTTGCGCGGCGACGGCCACAGCGTCGAAGAGTCGGCAACCACCGCGCCGTTGGCGTCCAGCAACAACACTTCGCCTTTGAAGGGCGCCGCCGTGGATTGATCAAACTGCACCAGGTGGCGGATATCCGCAGGCACCTGCGCCAAGTCCTTGCGTGTGGTGGCCGCGATCAGCCCTTGCAGCGCCAGGTCGTAGAGTTCGACGTTACGCAGCACATCGGCATTTATCAGTTGGGTGATGTTGGTGGTGGCGCGCTTGGCCGCCTGCAGGGTGCTGGCGTGTTCGCGGATCAGCAGCGCCGCGACGATGACCATGATAAGGGCGACCGTGAGGCCACTGCCCAGCAGCAGCAATAGCTCTGGGCGCAAAGGCAGGGTACGACCACGGTCTTGGCTCATCGGGCAGACTTCAGCACTGGGAATGCTGGCAGTTTAGTGCTACCCGATGAAAATTAAATAGTTGGTTAAGAAAGAAAGTGCGCGGCTTAGAACACGTTGATCGGGTAGTCGACGATCACGCGGTATTCATCCACGTCATTGTCTACCGCCGAATAGCCACGGCTGCCACGGTTGGTCGCCCATTGCAGGCGCACGGCCAAGTCCTTGGCCTTGCCGCCTTGCACCACATATTTGAGGTCGATATCCCGTTCCCAATGCTTGGCGTCCTTGCCATCGGCGCTGTACCAGCGGCTGTAGCCACGGCTTTGCGGGTCGACTTTGGTCAAGTCGGTCTTGCCGCTGATGTAGGACACGGCCGAGGTCAGGCCAGGCAGGCCGAGGCCGGCGAAGTCGTAGGCGTACTTGAGTTTCCACGAGCGCTCGTTGGGGCCGTTGAAGTCCGAGTACTGCTGGGAGTTGTCCAGGTACACGCTGTCGCCCTGGGTGATGTAGTCGAACGGTGTGTTGCCGTTGACCCGCTGGTAGGCGGCGGTGACGCTGTGATGACCCACGCCGACGGTGAAGTGCAGGCTGTAGGTGTTGTTGTCGATATCCCCCAGCAGCGATTGGCCGGTGTCCTGGGTGTGGTAGTAGTGCAGGCCCGGGTTGAGGCTGACCAGGTCGTTCAGGGCGTAGGTGTAGTCCAGGTCGTAGTAGTACTGGTTCCACACATCCTTGAGTTCGGAAGCGTAGAGGTTGCTGGTCAGCCCGGGGATAGCGCTGAACGACACGCCGGCCCAGTTGATGTGCTGGGCGTCGGTATGGCTGGGCAGGGCGCCGTAGCTGGTGCCGATGCGCTGGTGGCCGCTCTGGTTGTAAAGCTTGGTGAAGCTGGCCTGGCCGCCTTCGAACATCCAGCCGTCGACGCTGTGATTGTTCAGGCTGACGCCGCGAAAGGTCTGCGGCAGCATGCGTGTCATGCCGCCGGCGATCACCGGGTTGTTGAGGAACAGGTCGCCGGCCTTCAACTCGGTGTCGAATGCGCGCATTTTCAAGGTGCCGCCGGCGGTCGAGAACGAGCCGGGCGCCTTGCCGTTGCCACCGCCGTAGGGAAGGATGCTGGAGCCGTCGGTGCCGCCGCCGCCGTCGAGCTTGAGGCCGAGCATGGCGTGGGCGTCCAGGCCAAAGCCGACGGTGCCTTGGGTGTAGCCGGATTCAAAGGTGCCGAGAAAACCCTGGCCCCATTCCTTGCTGTCATCGGTGTGAGTGTCGCGACGGTCGCGGTTCATGTAGTAGTTGCGGGTGTTGATCGTGAGGTGGGAGCCTTCGACGAAACCGTCGGCGGGGGTGGTGTCTGCCGCGTGGGCGAGAGGGGCGATCGTTGCTGCAATCGCCAGGAATAGCGGGGTGAACGTCAGCGAGTTCTTCACCGGTGGAGCTCCTTTGGTCAATCGAAAGCGGCCATGTCGTGGGGTGTTCCTGGCCTTTTTTACGGCAAAAAAAAGCCGCTGAAGTCAGCGGCTTTAAAACAGATTCCCAGTGTAGAGCCCTGGAAATAAGTCGAGGGAAATTCGGGTAAGCGGATAACTGTCTTTGCCGTCGCGCTCATCGGTGCGTCAAATTAACGCAGGCGAGCGGTGCGATACAGAGTGTAACAAGATAATGACTGTTGCCCAAATCGCAACAGTCAGCACAGCAGTCATCACAATGGAGATCTACTGTGGGAGCAGGCAAGCCAGCTCCCACATTTTGACCGAGGTGTTCAGACGGGCAGGGTAATGCCAAAGGTATTGCCGCCGCCGTCGCTGCGTACGAACACGTCACCGCCATGCATCAACGCAATCGCCTTGACGATGGCCAGCCCCAGGCCGTGATTGCCGCCGCTGTTGCTGCGCGACGCGTCCACGCGATAGAACCGCTCGAACAGCCGTGGCAAGTGTTCGCTGGCGATCACGTCGCCAGGGTTGGTTACCGCGATTGCCACCCGGTTCGCCTGCACGTCGATCTTCACGTCGATGACCTGCCCCGGCGCGGTGTGCTGCACCGCATTGCTCAGCAGGTTGATTAATGCCCTGCGCAAGTGGGCTCTTTCGATGTGTACCGTGGCGTCACCGCGTACGCGCACCTGGACCTGGGCGTCTTCAAGGACGAAGTCCAGGTAATCGAGGGTGGTTGCCACTTCATCGGCCAGTGAGCTTTCGATCAGCTTGGTGGCCTTGCTGCCCTGGTCGGCGCTGGCGAGGAACAGCATGTCGTTGATGATCGAACGCAGGCGTTCCAGTTCTTCGAGGTTGGATTGCAGCACCTCGAAGTAATGCTCCGCCGAGCGCCCGCGCGTCAGCGCCACTTGGGTCTGGCCGATCAGGTTGGTCAGCGGCGAGCGCAGTTCGTGGGCCACGTCGGCGTTGAACGATTCCAGGCGCGAATAGGCGAGCTCCACGCGATCCAGCGTGGCGTTGAACGAGTTGACGAACTGGCTCAGCTCCGGCGGCAGTGGTGACAGTTGCAGGCGCCCGGAGAGTTTGGGAGGGGCGAGTTTTTGCGCTTCATCCGAGAGTTTGCCCAGAGGCTTGAGGCCGATTCGCGACACCCAGAACCCCAGCAGCGCGGCCAGCACCACACCGACAAATGCCAGGCCGATCAGGGCCATCAGCAAATGATGCTGGGTGGCGTGGAAGTTCTCCGTGTCGATGGCAATGATGAAGCGCAAGGGCGGCCGCTGGTCCTTGGCCGGAAACTGGCTCAACAGGGCCTTGAAGGGATGATCGTGCCCCGGCATCAGCAAGTCGCGCTTTCCGCTATTGCCCTCGGCAAAGGCGCGGACCTGCGCATCCGGGTTGCCATATTCGTAAACCGGATCGCTGCTCACCACCCAGAAGCGGATGCGCTTGTCTTCTTCACTGAGCAGCTTGAGCTTGGTGGTGATCTTGGCCCAGTGGTCGGGCGTGCCGAAGCGGCCCACCGACGACTCCAGCACGCTGTAGCGCGCATCCAGTTCCGCCTCTGGCAACAGGCCCAGGCCTCGGTCCACCTGTTGGTACAGCGCACCGCCGATCAACATGAAAATCAGCAGCGCCACCAGGGTGAACATGCCACTCAGGCGCAAGGCGATGGAATTAGCCGACACTGCGACTCTCCAGCACATAACCCATGCCTCGGATGGTGTGCAGCAGTTTTTGCTCGAACGGTCCGTCGAGCTTGGCACGCAGGCGCTTGATCGCGACTTCCACCACATTGGCGTCGCTGTCGAAATTGATGTCCCAGACCATCTCCGCAATCGCCGTCTTGGACAGGATCTCGCCCTGGCGCCGCGCGAGCACGCTGAGCAGCGAGAACTCCTTGGCGGTCAGGTCCAGGCGCAGGCCATTGCGACTGGCCTTGCGGCTGATAAGGTCGATCCACAAGTCGGCGACCGTCACCTGCACCGGTTCATGGCCGCCGCTGCGGCGGGTCAGGGCTTGCAGGCGCGCCACCAGTTCCAGGAAGGAAAACGGCTTGCCCAGGTAATCATCGGCGCCTTCACGCAGGCCGCGTATGCGGTCTTCCACGCGTTCGCGGGCGGTGAGCATGATTACCGGCGTCTGCTTGCGTGCGCGCAACGCACGCAAGACGCCAAAGCCGTCCAGGCCTGGCAGCATCACGTCGAGCACGATCACCGCGTAGTCGTTTTCCAGCGCCAGGTGCAAACCCTCGACGCCTTCACGTGCCACATCGACGGTGTAGCCTTGCTCTGTCAGGCCGCGGTGCAGGTAGTCCGCGGTTTTTTCTTCATCTTCAATAATCAGGACGCGCATGAGCCTTTTTTTCCAGGACGGGGCCTAGGCCTTAATGTGTGGTCGCCAGCTCAAGCGCTGGTTT
Source organism: Pseudomonas sp. 18.1.10 (assembly GCF_024655625.1). NCBI lineage: Bacteria > Pseudomonadati > Pseudomonadota > Gammaproteobacteria > Pseudomonadales > Pseudomonadaceae > Pseudomonas > Pseudomonas sp. 18.1.10. The sequence continues at coordinate 11,240 of NZ_JANLGL010000138.1, read as the reverse complement.
GGGCCTGTGGAAGAACTTCTCAAGGTACAAGTATATGACTGGTGTGGTGAACAGCGTCAGCGCCTGGCTCACCAGCAGCCCGCCGACCACCGCGATACCCAGGGGCTGGCGCAACTCGGCACCGGCGCCGTAGCCGAGCATCAGCGGCAAGGCGCCGAGCAGGGCGGCCAGGGTGGTCATGATGATGGGGCGAAAGCGTGTAATGCAGGCTTCGAATATCGCGTCCTGCGGGGATAACCCGCGCGTGCGCTGGGCCTCCAGGGCGAAGTCGATCAGCAGGATGCCGTTTTTCTTGACGATGCCGATCAGCAGCACCAGGCCGATCAGGGCCATGATCGAGAAATCCTGGCCCAGCAGCCACAACATGACCAGCGCTCCCAGGCCCGCCGAGGGCAGCGTCGAGATAATGGTCAACGGGTGCACAAAACTCTCATACAGCACGCCGAGGATGATGTAGACCGCCACCAGCGCTGCCAGGATCAGCCACGGTTGGCTGGCCAGCGAACTCTGGAACGCCTGCGCCGCACCCTGGAAGTTGCCGATGATCGAGGCGGGCATGCCGATCTCGTTCTTCGCCTGGTTGAGCAGGATCACCGCATCCCCCAACGCCACGCCGGGCGCCAGGTTGAACGACAGGTTGGCCGCCGGGAACATGCCGTCATGGCTGATGGACAATGGCCCGACCGTCGGTGCATCCACCGTGGCCACTGCCGACAGCGGCACCATTTCATTGGTCAGCGGCGAGCGCAGATAGAAGTAGTTCAGGCTTTCGGCCCGGCCGCGCTGTTGGGTGTCCAGTTCCAGCACCACCTGGTATTGGTTGATTTCGGTCTGGAACTCATTGACCTGGCGTTGCCCGAAGGCGTCGTACAGCGCCTGGTCGATGTCGGTGGCCGTCAGGCCGAAACGCGCGGCGGCGCGGCGGTCGATGCTGATGTGGGTGATGCTGCCGCCCAGTTGCAGGTCGTTGGAGACATCACGAAAGGCCGGGATGCCGCGAAGTTTCTCGGTGAGGCGCTGGGTCCAGGTGTTCAACGTGGCCCCGTCGTTGCTTTTGAGCACGTACTGGTACTGGCTGCGGCTGGGGCCGGAACTGAGGTTGATGTCCTGGCCTGCACGCAGGTACAGGACAATCCCCGGTACCCTGGCAAGCTTTGGCCGAATGCGGTCGATGAATTCGCTGGCGGAGACGTCGCGGTCGCCGCGATCCTTGAGGGAGATCCAGAAACGGCCATTGGCGATGGTCTGGTTGCTGCCGGTCACCCCCACGGCGTGGGAGAAGGCCTGGATCGCCGGATCGGCCTTGAGGATTTCCGCGAGGGCCTTGTGTTTGGCGACCATGTCCGGATACGACACGTCCGCAGCGGCTTCGCTGGTACCCAGGATAAAACCGGTGTCCTGCAGTGGGAAAAAGCCCTTGGGGATCAATACGTACCCGGCGACAGCCATGCCCAGCGTCAGCCCGAAGATGCCAAGCATGGTGCGCTGATGTGCCAGGGCCTTGCGCAGGTACTTTTCATAGCCCGCCAGCAGGCGCTCGCCAAAACCGGGTTTTTCCTGGGGGCGATGGGTCGGCGCTTTCATGAACAGCGCCGCCAAGGTGGGGGCAAGTGTCAGGGAGACCACCACGGAAATGAGGATGGTCGAGGTGGCCGTCAACGCAAATTCCTTGAACAGCCGCCCGACGACGCCGCCCATGAACAGCAGCGGAATGAACGCCGCCACCAGGGATACGCTGATGGAGACCACGGTAAAGCCGATCTCGCTGGCGCCCTTGATTGCCGCGTCGCGCTTGTCCAGTCCGGCCTCAAGGTGACGATGGATGTTCTCCACCACCACAATCGCATCGTCCACCACAAACCCCACGGCGATCACAATGGCCACCAGGGTGAGGTTGTTGAGGCTGAACCCCATCACGTACATCAGGGCGAAACTGGCGATCAGCGACACCCCCAGCACGCTCGACACAATCAGCGTCGCCGACCACTGGCGCAGAAAAATCGCCATGACCCCGATCACCAGCAGCACGGCGATCAGCAGGGTCAGTTCAACTTCGTGCAGGGAGGCACGGATGGTGGTGGTGCGGTCGATCAGGACGCTCAGCTCGACCGACGCCGGCAGCATCGCTTGCAGGCGAGGCAGTTCGGCCTGGATGCGTTCAACGGTCTCGACAATATTGGCGCCGGGCTGGCGGGTAATCACCAGGTTGACCCCGGGAACATCGCCCGCCCACGCCTGCACGTAGGCGTTTTCCGAGGCTTCGACCACCTTGGCCACGTCGCGCAATTGCACGGGGGCGCCGTTCTTGTAGGTGACGATCAGGTCGCCGTAGTCCTCGGCGTGAAACAACTGATCGTTGGTCGAAAGGGTGGACACGCTGTTTGCGCCGTACAGCGCGCCTTTGGCCAGGTTCAGGCTCGACTGCTGGATCGCCAGGCGGATATCGGCCAGGGTCAGGCCGATGGCGGCCAGCCTGTCCGGCGAGGCCTGGACACGGATCGCCGGGCGTTGCTGGCCGGTGATATTGATTTGGCCAACACCGTCGATCTGGCTGATTTGCCGGGCCAGCAGGGTTTCGACCAGGTCGCTCAGCTGGGTGCCCGGCAAGTCGTGGGAATTGATACTGATGACCAGCACCGGGCTGTCGGCCGGGTTGACCTTTCTCCAGGTCGGCAGGCTTGGCATGTCACTGGGCAACTTGCCGGAGGCGGTGTTGATCGCCGCCTGTACTTCCTGCGCGGCGGTGTCGATGCTTTTGTCGAGGGTGAATTGCAGGGTCAACACGCTCGTGCCAAGGGCGCTGCTGGACGTCATCTGGGACATGCCGGGGATGGCGCTGAATTGCACCTCCAGCGGGGTGGCCACCGACGACGCCATGGTGTCAGGGCTGGCGCCGGGCAATTGCGCGGAGACCTGGATCGTAGGGAATTCCGCTTGCGGCAGTGGGGCGATGGGCAGTTTCGGGAAGGCGATCAGCCCGAGCAGCACCATGGCGAAGGTCAGCAACAGGGTGGCGACCGGGCGATCGATGCACCAGGCGGAGATAGAGCCCCGCGACGTCATGGCAGCACCTTGGCGTCAGCGGTCTGGATCACGTGGGATGGCTCCTTGAGGATCTCGACCTGGACACCGGCCTTGAGCCGCGACTGGCCATCGCTGACCAGCACATCACCGACCTGGATGCCCTTGAGGATGTTGCGGTCGCTGTCTTGGTACACCACCTGCACCGGCACGATTTCTACCTTGTCGCCGTTGACGCGGTACACGAAGTGCGAGTCCAGGCCGCGTTGTACCACGCTTGGCGGGACGGCGAGGGCGTTGCGGTCGAGGGCGGTCTGGATCTTGACGGTCACCAATTGGCCTGGCCAGAGTTTCTGCGCGCTGTTGCCGAACTCGGCCTTGGCGCGGATGGTGCCGGTCGTGCTGTTGATCTGGTTGTCGATCAGGCTCAGGCGGCCTTGGCCGAGCAGTTCGCTGTTTTCACCGTCGGTATTGGCGCCCAGGTAGGCGCCGACGAAGGCCGGGTAGCTGGCGGCAATCAGGCCTTGAAGCGTTGGCAGCATTTGCTGCGGTAAAGAAAATTCGATGGCAATCGGATCGATCTGGGTGACCGAGAACAGCCCCTGGGCATCGCTCATCCGCAGAAAGTTGCCTTCATCCACCGTGCGAATACCGACCCGGCCTGTGACCGGCGAGCGTATCTGGGTGTAGGAGAGTTGCACCTGGGCAGCGTCGATAGCGGCCTGGTTGCCTTGTACCGTCGCCTTCAATTGGTTCACCAGCGCCTGTTGCTGGTCGTAGGTCTGCTTGGACACGCCGTCATCGACGCTCAGATCCTTGTAGCGCTTGAGGTTGACCAGCGCCACTTGCAGCTGCGCCTGGCTTTGCCCCAGTTGCGCGCGCGCCTGGTCGAGGCTGGCGCGGATCGAGCGGTCGTCGATAGTCGCCATCAGGTCGCCCACCTTCACCCATTGACCTTCCTTGACCAGCAGTTGCGTGAGAATGCCGTCGATCTGCGGGCGGATCACCACACTGTGCAGCGACAGCACCGAACCCAGGCCCGTGACGTAGCGTGGCAGATCCTGCTCCACGACTTTCATCACCCGTACCGGCACGGCGACGGAGGCCACCAGCTTGGTCTTGGCCGGTCGGGTCAGTGCCCAGGCAGCGACAACCAGTACCGCGAGGACTCCCACAATCACGACAGTTTTTCTTCTGATGATGTTCATGCTGTAAGGCGCCAGTACAGGGGGTGGAGAGAAGGGAGGGTATTTATAGCGTGCAGACCCGGTCAGTAAAGTGACCGCTATCTGACAGCCACGACAGTTAGCTCCCGACCATTCGTATGACGCTGGTCAAAGATCAGAGGCGCGCAGGTATACTTCCTACCACTGTGGCTCGTAATTGGGGTCCGCAACATTTTCTGCATGCTTCGGAGCGCTCATGACTTCCCCGACACAATCCCCTGCCGAGACGACTGACCTCGTCGATTCGACCAGCGCCGACGGCGTTGAAAAAGCCGAGATTCCGGCATTCAAGTTTCCGTTTAAACCGGGTGAACTCGCAGGGGCCAAGCATGCTGCCCAGCCTTGGTACAAAAACGGTGCGAAGAACGGTCATACCAAGTCCCCCGGCATGGCCCCCCCTGGTACTCGCCGTTCCATGGGTAAACGTTAAGAGTAAAGATCACGCGCTGTAGTGGCTATTGCCTACCGCTAGCGCTAACTTTTCTGATTGTGGGTTCATGTCCTTTTTTTGAAAGCTTTCACGCCACTTGCTTCACCCCACTGTTCCAGTGGGGGCTGGAGGCGGTTGACGCTGGTCTTTCTGGAAAAGGATGTTCCACATGGCACCCATCTACCTACGCGTTTCCCTCGGCTTGCTGTTGTGGCTTGTGTCCGCCAGTGTTGTGGCCGATGAACCGGCGCGGCACGAAATCCGCTTCGCCGTCGTCGCGCAGTTCCCTCCGTTCCAAAGCCGTGACCCGCAAGGGCAGATGGTGGGGTTGAACATCGACTTGGGCAACGCGTTGTGCCAGCAGCTCAATGTGCGTTGCATCTGGGTCGATCAGGTCCTGATGGAGAACTTTCCGGCGCTTGAAGCCCGGAAGTTCGACGCGATCATGGGCATGGCCGCGACGTCCAGACGGCGCCGCTGGGTCAGTTTTACCGACGACCTCTATCCATTCACCACGCGTCTGGTGGCGCGCAAGGCATCCGGCTTGCTGCCGACCAAGCAGTCACTCAAAGGCAAGCGTGTCGGGGTATTGCTGAAGAGTAATCGCGAGGCCTTTGCCCTGTCGAAGTGGGCGCCTGCGGGGGTGATCGTCAAGAGTTTCTGGCTTAACGACGAACTGGTGCGCAGCCTGGTGGCAGGCGAGATAGATGCGACGTTGCAAGGCACCGTGGAAATCCGCGAGGCCCTGCTCGACACCGCCGATGGCGAGGATTTCGACTTTCTCGGCCCCGAAGTCTCGGCGCAGCTGTTGGGCAACGGCGTCGCGATAGCGGTGCGCAAGTCCGATATGACGCTGCGTGCCGACCTCAATCGCGCCCTCGAGCAACTGATGCACAACGGCGAGTACCAGCGGATCATCCAGCCCTATCGCCTGGACGCCCTCCCTCACGCCACGCAATGATGGCGAATTAATTGCGCAGAACATGCGCTGGATCAGTATTTGCCCCCTCCGTGCGCTTAGAGTCGGTCGCCCTGCCGACTCCTTCAATAATCACGAGCGCGCTTATCCATGAAAATCAATCTGCCGGTCACCGGTCGAAGTGTGGACTTTGCCCCTGACGCCAATATCCTCTCGACCACCGACCTGACCAGCGCGATTACCTACGCCAACGAGGACTTTATCAACGTCAGCGGCTACCGCCGTGAGGAGCTGATCGGCACGCCGCATAACCTCCTGCGGCATCCCGATATGCCGGCCGCGGCGTTCGCGCACATGTGGAAAACCCTGAAAAGCGGGCGCTCGTGGATGGGCATGGTGAAAAACCGTTGCAAGAACGGTGACCACTATTGGGTCAGCGCCTACGCCACGCCGGTCACTCGCGATGGCGTGACGGTGGAGTATCAATCGGTGCGCACCAAACCCGATGCGCGCAGGGTGGTGGCGGCCGAGCGTGCCTACTCGCGATTGCGGGCGGGCAAGCACCGGCGGTTGCCGAGTTTCGGCCTGGGGGCAAAATTGATGGCCTGGGTGGCCGCTACCAGCGGCGTGACCTGGGCGCTGGGGCTGGGTTTAACCACCTACTCGCTGGCCTGGCAACTGCTGGCATTGGTGGCTGGCTGCGCGGTCGGCGCGGTGGGGGTCAAAGCCATCCTGCGGCCCTTGGCACAATTGAATCAACGCGCGCGCGCAATCGCCGACAACCCCTTGAGCCAGGTGATCTACACCGGACGCGATGATGAATGCGGGCAGATCGAGTTCGCCCTGCACATGCTCGAAGCCCAAGTGGGCTCAGTGGTCGGGCGGATCGGCGACGCGTCCCTGCGCTTATCCGGGCATGCGGCGCAACTGGTCGAGCAGTTGGGCAACAGCCACACCAGTAGCCTGGGCCAGCAGACCCAGACCGACCAGGTCGCGGCGGCGATCCACCAGATGGCGGCGAGCGTGGCCGAGGTAGCCAACCATGCCGTCGCAGCCTCGAAGGCGGCCGACCAGGCGGGCAATGAAACCCGTGAGGGCCATCTGCGGGTGGATGAAAGTCGCGATGCGGTGTTGCGCCTGTCCCAGGAACTGGCCCGCGCGACTGAGGTGATTCATCAACTGGAAAGTCACAGTGGTGAAATCAGCGGTGTGCTGGAGGTGATCCGCACCATTGCCGAACAAACCAACCTGCTGGCGCTCAATGCCGCCATCGAAGCGGCGCGAGCGGGCGAGCAGGGCCGTGGTTTTGCCGTGGTCGCCGATGAAGTGCGCGGCTTGGCGCAACGCACCCAGCAATCGACCAACGAAATCCAGCGCATGATCAGCACCCTGCAAGGCGGCGCGCGGGATGCGGTGCAGGCCATGGCGCAAAGCAGCGAGCATGTCGATGCCAGCGTCGAGCAGGCGCAGCGGGCGGCAGCGGCCCTGGACGGGATCAGCCAGCGTGTTGGCCAGATCACCGCCATGAGCCAGCAGATTGCGGCGGCGGTGGAGGAACAAAGTGCGGTGAGTGAAGATATCAATCGCAACATCGTCGGCATTCGCAATGCCGGGGAGGCCACTGTCAGTGCGGGGCAGCAGAGCCAGCTCAGTTCTGGGGATGTGGCGGCGTTGGCGGAGGATTTGCGGCAGTTGGCGCAGGAGTTTTGGGGGAAGCGGCACTGACTGGAATTTGTAGTGAATGTGCTGCCGTCTTCGCGAGCAAGCCCGCTCCCACAATTTGACCGAATCGACTTTCAGAAAATAATAAGAAACCGGAGAACAACTCATGTCTTTAAGCGTGTTCGACCTGTTCAAGATTGGCATCGGCCCCTCCAGTTCCCACACCGTTGGCCCGATGCGCGCCGCCGCTCGATTCGTCGAGGGCCTCAAGCGCGACCACCTGCTGGGCACCACCACCTGCGTCAAGGTGGAGCTCTATGGCTCGCTGGGCGCCACCGGCAAAGGCCATGGCAGTGACAAGGCCGTGTTGCTGGGCCTGGAAGGCGAACACCCCGACACCGTGAATACCGAAACCGTGGCTGCCCGCCTGGCGCAGATGCGCAAGGACGGCCGCCTGAATTTGCTCGGCGAACACAGCATTGCGTTCAACGAGAAAGAACACCTGGCGATGATCCGCAAACCCCTCGCCTACCATCCCAACGGCATGATTTTTCGTGCCTTCGACGCCGCCAACATCCAGATCCGCAGCCGTGAGTACTACTCGGTCGGCGGTGGTTTTGTGGTGGATGAAGACGCCGCCGGCGCCGACCGCATCGTCGAAGATGCCACACCGCTGACCTTCCCGTTCAAGCACGCCAAGGACCTGCTCGGCCATTGCACCACCTACGGGCTGTCCATCAGCCAGGTCATGCTGACCAACGAAAGTGCCTGGCGCCCTGAAGCCGAAACCCGCGCCGGGCTGCTGAAGATCTGGCAGGTGATGCAGGACTGCGTGGATGCGGGCTGCCGCAACGAAGGCATCTTGCCCGGTGGCTTGAAGGTCAAGCGCCGCGCGGCGGCGTTGCATCGCCAATTGTGCAAGCACCCGGAATCGGCGCTGCGTGATCCGCTGTCGGTGCTGGATTGGGTCAACCTCTACGCGCTGGCCGTCAACGAAGAAAACGCCAACGGCGGGCGCGTGGTGACGGCGCCCACCAACGGTGCGGCCGGGATTGTGCCGGCCGTGCTGCATTACTACATGCGGTTTATCCCCGGTGCGAATGAGGATGGCGTGGTGCGCTTCCTGCTCACCGCCGCCGCCATCGGCATTCTGTACAAGGAAAACGCCTCGATCTCCGGCGCCGAAGTCGGCTGCCAGGGTGAAGTCGGCGTGGCCTGCTCCATGGCCGCCGGCGCCCTGTGCGAAGTGTTGGGCGGCACGGTGTCCCAGGTGGAAAACGCCGCCGAGATCGGCATGGAACACAACCTCGGCCTGACCTGCGACCCGATTGGCGGGCTGGTACAGGTGCCCTGCATCGAGCGCAACGCGATGGGCTCGGTGAAAGCCATCAATGCCGTGCGCATGGCCTTGCGCGGCGACGGGCAGCACTTCGTGTCCCTCGACAAGGTCATCCGCACCATGCGCCAGACCGGCGCCGATATGAAAAGCAAATACAAGGAAACCGCCCGTGGCGGTTTGGCGGTCAACATTATCGAGTGCTGACGCCTCAAGGCGCGCCAGCACGTTTTTCAGGAGCTGAACATGTCCACCGAAACCCTGTTGAAAACCCCATTGCACGCCCTGCACCTCGAACTCGGCGCGCGCATGGTGCCCTTCGCCGGCTACGACATGCCGGTGCAATACCCCTTGGGCGTGATGAAAGAACACCTGCACACCCGCGATCAGGCCGGGCTGTTCGACGTGTCCCACATGGGCCAGATTCGCCTCACCGGCGCGAATGCCGCCAAGGCCCTGGAAACCCTGGTGCCGGTCGACATCATCGACCTGCCGGTGGGCATGCAGCGGTATGCGATGTTCACTAATGACCAGGGCGGCATCCTCGACGACCTGATGGTGGCCAACCTGGGTAACGACGAGCTGTTCCTGGTGGTCAACGCCGCGTGCAAGGACCAGGACCTGGCGCACCTGCGCACACACATTGGCGAGCAGTGCAGCATCGAGCCGTTGTTCGAAGAACGTGCCCTGCTCGCCCTGCAAGGCCCGGCGGCGGTGAAGGTGCTGGCGCGCCTGGCACCGGAAGTGACCAAGATGACCTTTATGCAGTTCGCCACCCTGCGCCTGCTGGGTGTGGAGTGCTACGTCAGCCGTTCGGGCTACACCGGTGAAGACGGCTTTGAAATTTCCGTGCCCGCTGCCAACGCCGAAAGCCTGGCCCGCAGCCTGCTGGCCGAGACCGAAGTACAGGCCATCGGCCTGGGCGCCCGCGATTCCCTGCGCCTGGAAGCCGGCCTGTGCCTGTACGGCCACGACATGAACACCGAGACCACCCCCATCGAAGCCAGCCTGCTGTGGGCGATCTCCAAGGCCCGTCGCGCCGATGGCCCGCGTGCCGGTGGTTTCCCGGGTGCCGATCGCATCTTCACCCAGCAGCAAACCGGCGTGAGCCGCAAGCGCGTGGGCCTGCTGCCACAAGAACGCACACCCGTGCGTGAAGGCGCAGAGATCGTCGACGAACACGGCAGCGTGATCGGCAACGTGTGCAGCGGCGGCTTTGGCCCGACCCTCGGCGGCCCGCTGGCCATGGGTTACCTGGACAGCGCATTTGTCGCACTGGATACCGAAGTGTCTGCGTTGGTACGTGGGAAAAAGGTGCCACTTCGTGTAAGTAAAATGCCATTTGTGCCACAACGTTACTATCGTGGCTGATTGGTTGTTCCTATAAGTAACGCGGTTGCGTTAACGCGCACTAGTTTGTAACGCAACCGCCATAAAACAGTGCATTGACGATAGTCAATGCAATGGGGAACAACCTATAACAAGTGAACAACTCTATCGAATAAGCCAACAGCAACGCGGTGAAAAAAGTGTCATATACCTCAGCAAACGCTGGGGTTTTGGCAGGGCTTGTATTTTCTCCATTAGTTGGCGTAGAGTTTGCCCACTGTGTTTGCATGGGTCGCTTTGAACCTGGACCTGGGCAGTAGCTGAAGTAGTTGCGCTACAACCCGTTCGACGTCTTACTTTCCTGCAATCCAGCCCAGTACTCTTTCATGCGAAAGAAGCTGTCATTAATTTTTAGCGTCAAGGAAATAAGAAAATGGCTGAACGTCAGAGCGGTACCGTCAAGTGGTTCAACGACGAGAAAGGGTTTGGTTTTATCACTCCAGAAAGCGGTCCGGATCTGTTCGTGCATTTCCGCGCTATTCAGGGAAACGGCTTCAAGAGCCTGAAAGAAGGCCAAAAAGTGACCTTCATTGCAGTGCAAGGCCAGAAAGGCATGCAGGCCGATGAAGTACAAGCAGAAAACCACTGAGTTCTTCTGCGACAAAAAGCCCCTGACATGACATCAGGGGCTTTTTTTTGCCGGTTCTTCCGTACTATGGGTTTTTTCTCCAGAGAGCCCTGCCATGTCCAAATCCCTGCTGAGCCCCCAGGGCGAATTTCCCGCCGTTGGCCTGGGCCGTCGTCTGGCAGCGATGTTCTACGACTTCCTGCTGTGCACCGCGCTGCTGATCGTCACCGCGTTTATCTACAAGCTGGTGTGGATGGCGTTTATCGGCGAAGCCAGGATGCGCACCCTGACTGAATCCGGTGCGCTGGACGGCGACCCGTTGCTGTCAACGATCCTGTTGTTTGTGGTGTTTGGTTTCTTCGCCAAGTTCTGGACCCATTCCGGGCAGACCCTGGGCATGCAGGTGTGGGGCGTGCGCGTACAGAACGCGGATGGCTCGCGCATCAGCCTGTGGCAGGCGCTGCTGCGGTTTGTGGTGTCGATTGCGTCGTGGCTGTGCGTGGGGCTGGGGTTTGCCTGGTCGCTGTTTGATAAGCAAAAGCGCAGCTGGCATGACATCTATTCGGATACGCAGTTGGTGCGGATTCCGAAGCAAAAAAAGTAATCCCAGACTAGTGAAAATCCAAATGTGGGAGCGGGCTTGCTCGCGAAGGCGGAGTGTCAGTCGCAAGATTGATTGACTGATACAC
>NZ_JANLGL010000137.1:0-16694 GCF_024655625.1 Pseudomonas sp. 18.1.10 | reverse complement strand
GACCGGTTTATCAGTTACACCGAGGCGCTGCTATCGCAGGCAAGCCAGCTCCCACATAGGTTTGGCTCCCACATTTTTTATGCCCGGTATCACCAAATCCCAGGCATAAAAAAACCCCGCTTTTAAGGGCGGGGTTTTTTCGACTAAGTCAGTACAAGTTAGATAACTTGAACTTCTTCAGCTTGCATGCCTTTCTGACCGCGGGTAGCGATGAAAGAAACCTGTTGGCCTTCTTTCAGGCTTTTGAAGCCGTCGGATTGGATAGCTTTGAAGTGAACGAACAGGTCGTCACCGGATTGTGGAGTGATGAAGCCGAAGCCTTTTTCATCGTTGAACCACTTAACGGTACCAGTTTGGCGATTAGACATGGTGTATCTCCTTGGACAAAGTTAACTGCGACTCAGGAAAAGCCCTGGCCGAGACTGAGTGCAAAGAGCAGGAAAAATTCTTGGAGATGGTTGGATCGAAATTCAACATATCGTGTAGAGATTCTCAGTGACACAAGCAGCACAGTGGCGCCACCTTAACCCTTTTTCCGGAACGTGCCAATGGTATTTCCGAAGGTTTCTCTATTTTCGTGACTGGCGGTGGTATTTATCGCCACTGGTCGCCACAAGCAGGGTCCCGGCCCCGCTGGCTGCGGCTTATAGCAGGCAGGCCTGTGGTGAAGAAAAGCCCGACGCCCTTTGAACCCCAACGCCGGCCCCGGTAAGATGCCCAACAGAATTTTTCCACCTCGCTATTCAGGACACCGCCATGAGCATCAAATCGGACAAGTGGATTCGCCGCATGGCGCAAGAGCACGGCATGATCGAACCCTTCGTTGAGCGCCAGATCCGTGGCCAAGGCGACAGCCCTGTGATTTCGTACGGTGTTTCCAGCTACGGCTACGATGTGCGCTGCGCCGATGAGTTCAAGGTGTTCACCAACATCAACTCGGCGATCGTCGATCCGAAGAACTTTGACGAAAAGAGCTTCGTCGACGTCAAGAGCGACGTGTGCATCATCCCGCCAAACTCCTTCGCCCTGGCGCGCACCGTGGAGTTCTTCCGCATCCCCCGCGACGTGCTGACCATCTGCCTGGGTAAGAGCACCTACGCGCGCTGCGGCATTATCGTCAACGTGACGCCACTTGAGCCCGAGTGGGAAGGTCACGTGACCCTGGAATTCTCGAACACCACCACCTTGCCGGCAAAGATCTATGCCAACGAAGGTGTGGCGCAAATGCTGTTCCTGCAGTCCGACGAGGCCTGTGAAGTGTCCTATAAAGACCGTGCGGGCAAGTATCAGGGCCAGCGCGGGGTCACCCTCCCACGCGCTTGATCGAAAGGTCTTACACGTAAAGGGAATTTGTCAGCGGGCAGGCACTCTATTGGGTGTACTGCCTCGGTGCGTGCACAACGCCCCGAGCCACGCTTGAGGAGTTCCTTATGAAGATCGACCCGCGAATCAGCGCCGAACTTGCCCGGCTTGAACCCAATCAGATTGGTGTTTTGGCCTGGTCCCTGATGGCCAATCCCGCCTTCGCGGGCGGCATCCCACACCAACCTGACCCAGACTCCCCGGAACCCATTGAGGAGCCCGGTTCGCCGACCATTCCCGATGAGCCGCCTCCCGCGCCCGTTGCCTGACCCTCGGCTGGCCAGTCAAGCGACTGGCCAAACCCTCTGATCGCCGATCACAAAGATCTGGCGCCCATCGCCCTGTGCTACTTCATGCCCGCCGGTGAACGCACCAAACGCCGGCAGCAGGCTGATACGCCCGCCGATCTGGAAACACGGCAGGCGCAGGCTTTGTCGAGCCTTGCCACGCAGTCGATAGACCGGATGCACATGCCCCGCCAGTACGTGGTAATCGGGATGTGCGTGCGGTTCATGCTGTAGCGCAAAGGGGCCCATCAACAGCGGCTCCGCTACCACGTCGATCGTCAGGCTCAGGGGCGGGTCGCCTGCACGTTTGTCGTGATTGCCGCGAATCAGGGTGATGTGCAGCGCCAGGTTGCTGGTACGCCACTCCTCCAGCGCCCGCAGCGTACCGCTGGCGTGAGAGCCGGGGCCGTGCAGGAAGTCGCCGAGGAAGATCAGGTGCGTGCATGGGTACGCTGACAGCAACCGATCCAGCCGCCGCAGATTATCGGTGGTGGTGCCCTGCGGCACCGGCTGCCCCAGGCTGCGATACGCCGACGCTTTGCCAAAGTGCGCGTCGGCAATCAACAGGCATTGGCGCGTGGGCCAGTACACCGCTTTGTCCGCCAGCAGCCATAGCTCCTCGCCCTCCAGCGTCAATGAATAATGCATCAGCGCTTCCCATGATCCGCGACGTTGTCCAGATCCTTGACCATCCGTGCAATGCGCTCCGACAGTTTTTCCGAGCTGAGGCTTTCGCGCATGCGCTCTACCAGCAGCGGGAAAGCCAGGGGCGTAGGACGTTCGATAACGTGCAGGTCCAATTCCAGGGTGGAGAGGTGGCGCAAGGTCTCTTCCAAACGACGAATATCCAACTCATTGCGCAGGACTTCTTCCCCGGCTTGGGCCAGCAGGAGGTTCTGCGGGTCGTATTGTTTGAATACCTCGAAGAACAACCCGCTGGAGGCCTGCACCTGCCGCGTGCTTTTGGGCGCGCCCGGATAGCCGGCGAACACCAGCCCGGCAATGCGAGCGATTTCTCGAAAGCGCCGCAGGGCCAGCTCGCCGGCGTTGAGGCTGGCGGCCACATCCGTCAGCAACTGCTCCGGGCTCAACAGTGCAGCGTTCAATAGACCCGGCCAATCCACAGGCGTGGCGCTCAATAGCTCCAGCCCGTAGTCGTTGACGGCAATCGAGAAGGTCACCGGCTGCAACTGGCTGACTCGCCACGCCAGCAGGCTCGCCAACCCCTGGTGGACCTGGCGCCCGGCGAACGGGTAGAGAAACAGGTGCCAGCCTTCCCGCGACTTCAGCGCCTCGGCCAGCAAGTGCTTGCGCGTTGGCAAACCGGACCAGCGCAACTGGGTGTGCAGCAGCGGTTGCACCGCCGCCATCTCCGGGCCGTCAAAATGCCCGTGCGCGGCGGCGTCAAAACGCTCCACCAGCGCTTGGGCCAGCTCGTTGGAGAGTGGCATGCGCCCGCCATTCCAGCGTGGCACGGCGGCTTTTTTCGCGGTACTGCGGCGCACATAGGCGGTCATATTTTCCACGCGTACCAACTCCAATAAACGCCCGGCAAACAGAAAACCATCCCCCGGCTTGAGCCGGGCAATAAAGCCTTCCTCGACGCTACCCAGGTTTTTGCCGCCGCCGCCCTTGCTCCAGAACTTCAGCTGGATACTGGCATCACTGACGATAGTGCCCACGCTCATGCGATGGCGACGTGCCAGGCGCGCATCCGGGACGCGCCAAATGCCGTGTTCATCGGGCTCGACGCGACGGTAATCCGGGTAGGCCGTCAGCGACAGGCCGCCATGGCGCACAAACCCCAAGGCCCAGGCCCATTCAGCCTCGCTGAGGTCGCGATAGGCCCACGCGCCGCGCACTTCAGCGAGCAGCGCATCGGGCGTAAACCCGCCGCCCAATGCCATGCTCACCAAATGCTGTACGAGTACATCCAAAGGCTTGTGGGGCGATTCGCGGGCTTCGATACGGCGCAGGGCGATCGCGTCCTGGGCAGCGGCCGCTTCCATCAGTTCCAGGCTATGGGTCGGCACCAGTGTCACCCGCGACGGCCGTCCGGGCGCATGGCCGGAGCGCCCGGCGCGTTGCATCAGGCGGGCCACGCCCTTGGCCGAACCGATCTGCAGCACCCGCTCCACCGGCAGAAAGTCCACCCCCAGGTCCAGGCTTGAGGTACACACCACGGCCTTGAGCTGGCCATCCTTCAGTGCACGCTCCACCCAGTCACGGGTATCCCTGGACAGCGAGCCGTGGTGCAGGGCAATCACCCCGGCCCAATCAGGGCGCGCTTCGAGCAAGGCCTGGTACCAGATTTCCGCTTGCGCCCGGGTATTGGTAAACACCAGGCAACTGCGGCTGGACGCCACCTCTGCCACCACCTGCGGCAGCATCTTCAAACCCAGGTGTCCGGCCCACGGAAAACGTTCGATAACGGCGGGCAGCAAGGTGTCGACAATCAGTTGTTTACCGGTCTGCCCCTGCACATTGATGCCGTTGCCGTGTGGGACCAACACCTCCAAGGCGTGAGCCTGATTACCCAACGTCGCCGAAATCCCCCACACCACCAACTCGGGATGCCAGCGCCGCAACCTTGCCAACGCCAGTTGCAGTTGCACGCCACGTTTATTGCCGATCAGTTCGTGCCATTCATCCACGATAACCATGCGCAGGTGCCCCAGGCTTGTCTCGCTGTCGGCCCGCGCCAGCATCAGCGTCAGGCTTTCCGGGGTGGTCACCAGCGCGCTGGGTTGGCGTCGGGTTTGCCGGGCGCGTTCGCTGCTGCTTGTATCGCCGGTGCGCAGGCCAACGCTCCAGGGAATCTGCAAGGCTGCCAGCGGCGCCTCAAGCGCCCGCGCGGTGTCGGCGGCCAAGGCGCGCATGGGGGTGATCCACAGTACGGTCAGGGGTTCGGCAGGCGGTTTGCGTTTGCCCGTCACGGGTGGGCGGGTGATGGCGAAGCGGTTCAGCGCGGCAAACCACAGGGCGTAGGTTTTACCGGCCCCCGTGCTGGCGTGCAGCAAGCCCGAACGGCCTTGCTTGACCGCGCGCCATACGTCTTTCTGGAATGCGAACGGCTTCCAGCCTTGGGCGGCAAACCATTGGCTGGCGAAGTCGAAGTGAGGGGCCATGCGACGGCTGACGCTCTGAGGGGCTTATTCCACAGACCCACCCGCGGCACCAAAGGTTTAACTAAAGCGCCACGGCGCAGTAGTGCAGTTGCGAGCCGTTGGCCTGGCCGACGGTGCGGCAGGCCGGTGGCAATGGCTGCGGCTTGTCCAGGCGTTGCACCAGATAGAAGTTCTCGGCCTTGGGCAGTTGCTGCAGGTTCTTGCGGTGACGCGCCCAGCCAGCGCTATAAAACTCGGCCGAGTATGAGCGCGAGCCCAGGTAGATCAAGTCACCCGGGGCTGCGGCCTGTTGCTCTTTCCAAAGCGCCACGATGGCCACCTGGTTCTGCGGGCGGTCGGCTGCCTTGCCGCTGAGGATCAACGCGCTGCCTGTCACCGGCAATGCCAACGCCACGGCAACGATAACGGCTGCGCGCATGTGCCGGCAGATCACGTCGGCGAGCAATACCGCCCAGGCCGGCAGCGCGGGCAGCACATAGGTCCAGAGAATGTTGGTGGACATGGTGAAAAACAACGGCGCCGAGGCCGCCCATGCCAGCACAAAGATGAAGTATTCGGGTTGCCCGCCAAGGTGCCCGCGCAGCTTCACCAGCAGCGGCAAAAAAAGCGCCCAAGGCATGAGCCCGGCCAACAGGTGCAGCCAGATCATTCCCAGCGGCTGGGCATGGGCGCTGCCATATAGATCGCCCTGCCATTGGCTGATGACATAGCGGCTGAAATGCTCGCCGACGATGAAGTATTCCAGGAACCCGGGGGTTTTCTGTTCTGCCAGCCAATACCAGGGCAGGGCGACGGCGAGCGTCAATAGGCTGCCGGACAGCCAGGGCAGGCCCAGCAGGCGGCGCCAGTGGGCGGTGACCGCCAGCCATATGGCGGCTGGCAGCGCTATCAGCACCAGGGTCAGCGGGCCTTTGGCGAGCAGGCCCAGGCCCAGCCCGAAAAAGCCGGCCAGGGCCCATTCGCGATCACCGTGCATCAACCCGCGCCACAGGCCCAAATGCGCGAGCAGCAAGGCGAACGCCAAGGCGCCGTCGGTCAACACGGCGCCGCTGGAGAGGAACCCGAGGGTGCACGTCGAATAGATGATCGCGGCCGTCAATCCGACCTGCAGGCTTCGCTCCTGGCTGGCGAAGCGCACGATCAACAGGCAACTGGCGGCGTGCAGCAGCCAGCTGGAAAAGCGGCTGGCAAACTCGCCGATGCCGAGCACTTTCATGCTCAGCGCCTGCGCCCAGAACGACAGTGGCGGTTTGCCCCAGAACGGTACGCCGTGATCGAACATTGGCGTGATCCAGTCGTTGGAGGCGAGCATCTTGCGGGCAATTTCCGCGTAGCGCGCTTCCGATGTGTCCATGAGTGGATACAGCCCGAGCGTCCCCAGGCGCACAAGCAGTACGCCCAGCAGGATTGCCCAGAGCAAACGAATGGAAACGGAAGGGTTCATACCGTTAGCCTCACAAGTGGATAAATGAGTTCAAGGTTGTTCGCGCTTGCACAGGGATTTTGGCCTGGGGCTGACCACCATCAGTACCCGGCCGACGTACTCACCCACCACGGCGGTGCCCAGGCACAGCAGCAGGATTGCCTGCAGCAGCAGATGCTGAGGGGTCAGTTCGCCAAACGTCGCCACGCCTGCGATCCACAACGAGCCGAGCAGAAAGCTGATCCCGCTCAAATAGCTGTACATCCGCAAGGGGCGGGTAGAGAACGCAAGAATCGAGTCCGCTCCCAGGTTCAGTAACGAGCGCGACGACCATTTGGACGTGCCCGCCTGGCGCGGCTTTCGGTCGTAGTTCACTTCGGTGGTGGGGTAGCCGAGCCAACTGACCAGTATTTTCAGGACGCCGGCGTTGTCGTCCATGGCGCGAATGGCGGCCAGCGCATTGGGGCCGATCAGGCGGAAATCGCTGACTTCCCTGGGCACATCGAAGTCATCGATCAACTGGTCCATGACGGCGTAGTAGAGCCTGGCCGTCGTGCGTTTGAGCCAGGGGTCGCAATGCCGTGAGCGGCGCTGCATGTTGACGATTTCAAAGCCCTTGTGCCATTCCTGCACCATCAACGGGATCAACTCGGGTGGGTCCTGCAGGTCGCAATCGAGGATGATGACTGCACGGCCCCGCGCTTCGTTGATCCCTGCGCGCATGGCGGCCTCTTTGCCGAAGTTACGGTTCAAATGCAGGCTTCTGGTTCGGCCATCGAGGGAATATTGATCGATTATTGCGGCTGTTTCATCTTGACTTCCGTCATTGATGTAAAGCACTTCGGTAGTGATTTTTAATTGTTCAACGATAGCCATGAGGCGCGCGTGAAATTGCGCCAGTACGCATTGTTCGTTAAAGCAGGGAATCAGCAGGGTAAGTTCTATCGGCGGTGGGGAATCACTGGGAGTGTGCGCGCTTGATGTCATGTTTGAATACCCAAAGATGATTGATCGTAAACCCCAGCACGGTCACGGCGGTGAGTGCCGTTAGTTGTGCGAGATGCGGTTGTACGCCCCAGTGGGTCAGTAACCCGACGATGAGCGTGTTCGCGGCCACTTGGCTGGCCGCAGTGACGGCGAACCGCACGCCACTGCACTGGCGCCCGGCAAATACCCAATGCCTGGCGAGGCAATAGGCGGTCCCGGCCCCGCTGATGCTGGCGCAGAGTGTTGAAATGACCGGGCCGCACCACGCCAGCAAGCAGGTGAATATCACCAGGTGGACGAATGTGGCGATGCAACCGGCTCCCAAGTAGCGAGTTAATAATTCAAGTGTGTTTGGCATGCCGGGAATGTATAAGGTCGAATGTGAATCAAATGTCACGTTACGTAAATATGGCGAGCGATTGTTGTAGGGGGTTAGTTAGTTACTGAAGGAATAATCTTTACTGCGTGTATGAATTTGGAGTTGGCTCTGATGGATATATTACTGGTGGAAGACGATCATGTATTGGCAGGTTCGCTGGGGGATTATCTGGCCGAATTTGGTTACGACGTCGACTTCGCTCGCGACGGTCGAAGTTGCCTGGAACGTGTTCGCAAGCATGAATACGACCTGATTGTGATGGACGTCGCCATGCCCCGCCTGAGCGGGTTTGACACCTGCCGCCAATTACGCAGCGAGCAGGTTCAGACCCCGCTTATCTTTTTGACCGCCCGTGACGCGTTGCCCGACAAGGAAGAGGGCTATGCCGTCGGCGGCGACGACTACCTGGTAAAACCGTTCGAGCCCCAGGAGTTGCTATGGCGCATTCGTGCGCTGATGCGCCGGGGTGTCCCGCGTCAGCCGCACAGCCCCAGGCAGCTGGGGGACCTGGTGCTTGATTCGACAGTGCAATCCTTGAGCCACCACGGCACCGTCACTGTGCTGCCAACGCTCCAGTTCTGCCTGCTGAGCCTGCTCGCCGATGCGGCACCGCAGCCCGTCAGCCGGCGCAGGCTCGAGGCGGCGCTGTGGCCCGAAGGCGATCCGCCCGAGAGCGACGCACTGCGCACCTACATCTACCGACTCCGGCAAGCCCTGGGCAAGCCCCATGGCAACGATCTGATCCGCACCGTCCACGGCAAAGGGTATCGCCTTGCTATTCCCTACTGACTCGTTTTTCGCGCGCATTCTCTACGCGCTGCTGCCGTTCATGGCGCTGATTACCTTGTTTTACAGCCTGCTGATCTGGGCTGCCGTGATCCTCACCGAGGACTACATTGTCTCCAGCTACCTGAACCTGGAGGCGCAGGCGTTCCAGGGCAAGTACGCCCAATCGGGCCGCGCCGCCGCGATGCCCAACACGATCTACCTTCAAGGCTACTGGTCAACGGACGCCAACCTGCCCGCGACGGTCGGACACCTGCCCGTTGGCCACCATGAGATCGAGAAAGAGGATATTCATGTGCTGGTCAGTGAGGTGGCCGGCGAAGCGGCATTGCTAGTGCTGGTCATGGATGAGTCCAGCCTCAGCCAAACCGAAGGTTATCGTGGGCAGGTCTTCGGGCTGTTGTGCGCGGTGGCCGGCTTGATCCTGATCCTGGGCGCGATCCTCGCCATCGCGATTGCCCGGGCCATTGCCCGGCCGGTCAGCCAGTTGGCGGCGCAGGTGGCTGGTGCACCCGCCGGGCCGCCCTGTTTCAGCGGGGTTGAGCGCCAGGACGAAATCGGCACATTGAGCCGCACACTGTCGTCACTGGTGGCCCAGCAAAACGCTGCGTTGCTGCGCGAGCAAGCGTTTACCCGGCACGTCAGTCATGAGTTGCGCACCCCCCTGAGTATCCTCAACAACAGCCTGGCGATCCTGCGCCTGCCGGGGTGTGGGGCGGACAAAAGAGCGCGCAGCCTGCAGCGTATGGAAGGGGCGCTGGCCGGGATGAAAATGACGATTGAGCTGTTTCTGAGCCTGGCCCGCGCGCCACGTCAATTGGCGCCCGAGGCGATTGACCTGGCGGCGATCGTCATCGAGCAGATCGAAAAGTACCCATGGCTCTATCCGTTTGCCGCAGGCGCCCCGACATTTACCGGCGCCGCGCCGTTCACCCTGGCGGCCAGCGAGGCAATTGCCCGCAGCGTGGTGCAGAACCTGCTCGGCAACGCGGCCCAGCATGGCGCCGGGAAAGTCCGGGTCATCCTCACCGAGCAGCGTTTGGTCATCCTCAATAACCGTGACGAGCAGTGCCTGTCACAGGGCTATGGGTTCGGCCTGGAGATAGTCGCCCGCGCCTGCGCGCATACGGGCTGGCAGTTCGACACACGGCGCACGCGGCATACGTTCCGGGCGTGCATCAGGTTTACTTGAGGTTGCCGCTGAGGAACTGCCGCAAACGTTCACTTTTCGGCTGCCCCAATACATCCTCCGGCGCGCCTTGCTCTTCCACCAGGCCCTGGTGCAGGAACAGCACCTGGCTCGACACCTTGCGCGCAAAGCTCATCTCGTGGGTCACCATAATCATGGTGCGGCCTTCTTCGGCCAGGCCCTGAATCACTTTCAACACTTCGCCCACCAGCTCCGGGTCAAGGGCCGAGGTCGGTTCGTCAAACAGCATCACCTCCGGCTCCATCGCCAGGGCGCGGGCGATGGCCACCCGTTGCTGCTGGCCACCGGACAGAAACGCCGGGTATTGATCGGCCACACGCGCGGGCAGGCCGACTTTTTCCAGGTAATGCCGGGCGCGCTCCTCGGCGTCCTTCTTGCTGCAACCCAGCACCCGGCGCGGGGCCATGGTGATGTTTTCGAGCACGCTCATGTGGCTCCACAGGTTGAAGTGCTGGAACACCATGGCCAGCCGCGTGCGCAGGCGCTGCAACTCGGCATCGTCGGCCACGCGCATGCCGTCGCGGTCGCTGACCATGCGGATCGGCTGGCCGTCCAGGGTCATGGCGCCGTCATTGGGGGTTTCCAGGAAGTTGATGCAGCGCAAGAAGGTGCTCTTGCCCGAGCCGCTGGCGCCGATCAGGCTGATGACGTCACCGGTCTTGGCCTTGAGCGAGACACCTTTGAGCACCTCATTGTCGCCATAGCGTTTATGCAGGCCTTCAACGGTCAATTTGTACATGGGGCGTGCATCCTCAAGGCGAAAGTAGATAGCCGCTACGGTAGGCCTCGGTGCCTGCGACATGGCCAATGACCATCCCGGCAGTGGCCATGCGGCGTAGCGAACGGGCGTAAAGCAGGCCGGCCTTCTGGCAGTGCACGGGCGTTACGCGGTCGGTGATGGGGTCGATGATTTCGGCGACCAGTTGCCCGGCTTCCAGGTATTCGCCGGGCAGGGCGCGGAACACCAGCAGGCCGCCGACGGGCGTGGCGACGGGCTCGACGCCGGCCAGCGGCGTGGCTGGGTAGGGCAAGTCGGGCAGCGGCGCAACCTCGCCGGCGATGGCGCCGAAGTGGATCAGATAATCGATGATCGCCTGGCAATCGAGGCTGGCCAGGCCGTGGTTCACATCGCCCTGGCCGCGCAGTTCGACGGTCACCGAAAAACTGCCCAAGGGGATCGGAAAGCGCTCGCCGAAGCGTTGCTGCAACTGCCACCAGACCAGGGTGAAACATTCATCGAAGGATTGCCCACCCGAATCGGTGGCGAGCAAGTTGGCTTCCGAGCCGATGTAGCGCGCCAGCGGCTCTACCTGCGGCCAAGCGTCGGGCGTGGTGTACAGGTGCGCCACGGCTTCGAAGTCGCAATGCAGGTCCAGCACCATATCGGCATCGCACGCCAGGCGTTGCAGCACCAGGCGCAGGGACTGCAATTGCGTCTGCGCGGTTTGCTCCGCCAGGGCAGCGGACAGTGCCGCACGGATCAGCCGCGCATTGTGCTGCGGGTCATCGCCGAGCAATTCCTCGACCTGGTTACCCACCGCTTCACTGAGGTCGATAAACAGGCGATTGAAATTCTGCCCGCTCTCCAGCTCGTAACGGCCCAGGGGGATATCCATCAGCACCTGTTCCAGGCCCAGCGGATTGGCCACCGGCACCAGCACGATTTCACTGCGCAGGCGCCCGGCGGCGGCCAGTTCGGCCAGGCGCACCTTCAAGTGCCAGGCCACCAACATGCCCGGCAGCTCATCGGCATGCAGCGACGACTGGATATAGATCTTGCCCCCGGCCTGTTCGGGGCCGAAGTGGAAACTGTGAACCTGCCGCGCCGTGCCTGGCACCGGCGCAATCAGTTCATGAACCTGATGACGCATGAAGACTCCTTAGTGGCTCGGCCCGAGAAAGGCCAGCCAGCGGCGCTCCGCCAGCCGAAACAGACCGACCAGGGCAAAGGTCACGGTCAGGTAGATCAGCGCAGCGATGCCGAATGATTGAAAGGTCATGTAGGTGGCCGAGTTGGCATCCCGGGCCACCTTGAGAATATCCGGCACGGTTGCGGTAAAGGCCACCGTGGTCGAGTGCAGCATCAGGATCACTTCGTTGCTGTAGTAGGGCAGCGAACGACGTAGGGCCGAGGGCATGATTACGTAGGCATACAGCTTCCAGCCGCTCAGGCCGTAAGCCTTGGCCGCTTCGACTTCGCCATGGGCCATGCTGCGAATCGCCCCGGCAAAAATCTCCGTGGTGTAGGCGCAGGTGTTGAGGGCGAAGGCGAGGATGGTGCAGTTCATCGCGTCGCGAAAGAACGCATCCAGCAACGGCTGCTCGCGTACCGCCGCGATGCTGTAGATGCCGGTGTAGCAGATCAGCAGCTGGATATAGAGCGGTGTGCCACGGAACAGGTAGGTATAGAACTGCACCGGCCAGCGCACCCAACGCTTGCGCGATACCCGGGCGATGGACAACGGGATCGACACCAGGAAGCCAATCACCAGCGAGGCGCTGAGCAGCCACATGGTCATGGCCAACCCGGTGATGTGCTGGCCGTCGCTGTACAGGAACGGGCGCCAGTATTGCTGCAAGAGCTCGATCATCGCACCGCCTCCCGGGACCCGGCGGAGTAGCGCCGCTCAAGCCTGCGCAACACAAAGTTGGAAGCGCTGGTAATCAACAGGTAGATCAACGCGGCGACCACCAGGAAATAGAACAGTTGATAGGTACTCTTGCCCGCATCCTGGGCCGCCTTGACCAGATCGGCCAGGCCGATGATCGACACCAGCGCCGTGGCCTTGAGCATCACCATCCAGTTGTTGCCGATGCCCGGCAAGGCAAAGCGCATCATCTGCGGGAAGGTCACGTAGCGAAACCTTTGCCCGCGCTTGAGGCCGTAGGCGGTCGCCGCCTCCAGTTGGCCACGGGGCACGGCGAGGATCGCGCCGCGAAAGGTCTCGGTGAAGTAGGCACCGTAGATAAAGCCCAGGGTGATAACCCCGGCGCTGAATGGGTCGATCTCGATGTAGTCCCATTCCATAAAGTCGGTAAAGCCGGTCAGCCAGATTTGCAGGCTGTAGAAAATCAGCAGCATCAGCACCAGGTCGGGCACGCCGCGAATCAAGGTGGTGTAGAGCTGGGCGGGGATGCGCAGCAGGCGCAGGCTGGACAGTTTGGCGCTGGCGCCGAGCAGGCCGAGCACGACGCTGACGGCCAGGGAAGCGACCGACAGTTTCACGGTCATCCACGTCCCTTGCAGCAACAACGGGCCGAACCCCTTCAAGCTGAAGGCACCCAGCCCCAGGGTTTGCAAAAGATCTTCAAACATGAATTCAGGACCTATGGCGATAAAAAAGCGCCCACCCGAACCGGTGGGCGCCAGGGTGTTATTTACCGCTGTACAGGTTCAGGTCGCCGAAGTGTTTCTTCTGGATGGTGGCGTAGGTGCCATCATCGTGTAACGCTTTGATACCTTTATCCAGCAAGGCCTTGAGGTCTTTGTTACCTTTTTTGATACCGACCGCCGTTTTCGACGGCAGCAATGGGTCATCAATCGCCGCGCTCACTTCATAACCGGCACCGGCGGGCGACTTCAAAAAGCCCAGTTCGGCTTGCAGCATGTCTTGCACCGAAGCGTCGAGACGCCCGGAGGTCAGGTCCGCGTAGACCTGGTCCTGGTTGGCGTAGGCTTTGGTGGTCACACCGGCCTTGTCCAGTACGGCCTTGGCGTAAGCTTCCTGGATGGTGCCTTGCTCGTAGCCCACGGATTTACCCTTGAGGGACTCCGGCGTGGAGAAACCTGCACCTTTCTTGAACACCAGGGACGTCGGGCCGGAGAACAGCTCGCTGGAGAAGTCGATGGCCTTTTCACGGGCTGTGGTCACGGTCATCGACGAAATCACACCGTCGAACTTGTTGGCGTTGAGGCCTGGAATCATGCCGTCAAAATCACTTTCGACCCACTTGCACTTCACTTTCAGCTCGGCGCAGATCGCATTGCCCAAGTCGATATCAAAGCCCACCAGGCTGCCGTCGGCGGCTTTGGATTCGAACGGTGCGTAGGATGGATCGACACCAAAACGCAGTTCCTTGTATTCCTTGGCCAACGCGGAACCTGCGGCCATGCACAGAGCCAGTGCAGAAAGGGTCAGCAATGCTTTTTTCATTATGTAATCCCTTGAAACCAAGATAAGCGCTTGTGGCGCGATTAGGACTGTTACTGAACGGTGTCAGACGCAACATCGGTAGCAATTTCTGAACCATAGTTCCGAATAAGCGTTTTAAAAGGTGGGAATAAGGAAAGCCGAGTGTAGGAGATGCCCGAAACTGGGCACTGAAAATCCAGCGCACCATTTCAGAACATATGAAGATCAACTGTGGGAGCTGGCTCCCACAGGGGGTATGTGTCAGGTCAGGAGGTCTTGCAGGGTTGCCAGGCTATCCGCCTCATCCACCGCCTTATCCTGCCGCCACCGCAACATCCTCGGAAAGCGCACAGCAATCCCGCTCTTATGCCGCTTGGACAAGGCAATCCCTTCAAACCCCAGCTCAAACACCATGCTCGGCGTCACGCTGCTGACCGGGCCGAATTTTTCCACGGTGGTCTTGCGCACAATGGCGTCGACCTTGCGCATTTCTTCATCGGTGAGGCCGGAGTAGGCCTTGGCGAATGGCACCAACGTTCGCTCGCTGCCAGGGGGGCCGTCCCACACGGCAAAGGTGTAGTCGCTGTAGAGGCTGGCGCGCCGGCCATGGCCGCGCTGGGCGTAGATCAACACCGCGTCAACGCTGAACGGGTCGACCTTCCACTTCCACCACAGCCCCATGTCCTTGGTGCGGCCCACGCCATACAGGCCTTGGCGATCCTTGAGCATCATGCCTTCCACGCCAAGGCTACGGGAGGCTTTGCGTTGTTCGGCCAGGTCGTCCCAGGTTGCACCGTTCAACAGCGGCGAGGGTTGCAGCACGGGTTGGTTGCACTTCGTAATCACCTGCTCAAGTTGGGTTCGGCGTTCGGCCTGGGGATGGCTGCGCCAGTCGTCGCCTTGATGCTCCAACAGGTCATAGGCCAGGACGATCACTGGGGCCTCTTCCAGGACTTTCTTGCTCAACGTCTTGCGTCCGATGCGCTGTTGCAGCAGGGCAAAGGGTTGCACCGCGTCTTTCCACACCACGATTTCGCCGTCGATCACCGTCCCATCGGGCAAGCCACTGACCAGGCTGTGCAGTTCGGGGAAGCGTTCGGTGACCAATTCTTCGCCGCGGGACCATATCCACAGGCGGCCCTCGCGCTTGACCAACTGCGCCCGGATGCCATCCCACTTCCATTCCACCTGCCAGTCGCCGGGAGCGCCGAGCACGGTGTCGAACTGCTCCACCGGTTGGGCCAGCCCGTGAGCGAGAAAAAACGGATAAGGCTGCCCGCCCCGTTGCGCATGCTCGTCGGACGATTCGGCGGCGATCAGCTTGAGGTAGCCCTCAGGCGTAGGGCGGTTCGATAAATCCGTGTAGCCCACTAGCCGCTGCGCCACGCGTTTACTGTCGAGGTCGGCCAGGGCGGCCAGGGCGCGGGTCACCAGCAGTTTGGATACGCCTACGCGAAAGCTGCCGGTAATCAACTTGATGCACACCATCAGGCTCGGTTGATCCAGCTGTGCCCACAGCGCCGGCAGCCGCTCGGCCAATTCCAGGGGTGGGAGGCCGCGCAGGGGCAGCAGTTTTTCTTCCAGCCACACGGCCAGGCCGTCCTCTGAGGTGTAGGGCGATTCCGGTAGGAGCAGGGAAATGGTCTCTGCCAGGTCGCCGACCGATTGGTAGCTTTCTTCGAACAACCACGGCTCGATACCCGACGCCTCGGTGGCCATGTCCCTAAGCAGGCGCGTCGGCACCAACTGCCGAGGCCGCCCGCCGGAGAGGAAATACACGGCCCACGCCGCATCTGCCGGCGGCGCCTGGCGGAAATAGGCCTGCAACGCGGCAAGCTTGGCATTGCTGGAGGTGGTGGCGTCGAGGTTGGCGTACAGCTCGGCGAACGCTTTCATACGCCAGCCTCTTCTTCGTCATCGCCGTACTCGGTAGTAAAACCTTGGGCGTCGAGGCCTTTTTCCCGCAGGTGGCGCACCAATACGCCCACAGAACCGTGGGTGACCATGACCCGCTCGGCGCCGGTTTGCTCAATGGCCCACAACAGCCCGGGCCAATCAGCGTGGTCCGACAGCACAAAGCCGCGGTCGACCCCACGGCGGCGCCGGGTGCCGCGCAGGCGCATCCAGCCACTGGCGAAGGCATCGCTGTAATCGCCGAAACGCTTGATCCAACTGCTGCCGCCAGCGGAGGGCGGCGCAATAATCAGGGCTTGGCGCAGCAGTGGGTCGGTCTTTTGAAAGTCTCCGGCGTAGAGCGTTGGCGGGATGTAGATACCGGCTTCGCGGTAGACGCGGTTCAAGGGTTCGACCGCGCCATGGCTGAGGATCGGGCCGAGGCTGGCGTCGATCCCATGCAGGATGCGCTGGGCCTTGCCGAAGGAATAACAGAACAACACGCTGGCCTTGCCAGCGGCGATATTGGCCTGCCACCAATCGTTGATCCCGGCGAAGATCTGCGCCTGTGGCTGCCAGCGATAGATCGGCAGGCCGAAGGTGGATTCGGTGATAAAGGTGTGGCAGCGCACCGGCTCGAACGGCGCGCAGGTGCCGTCGGGCTCGACTTTGTAGTCGCCGGAGGCCACCCAGACCTCGCCCCGGTACTCCAGGCGCACCTGGGCCGAGCCGAGCACATGCCCGGCGGGGTGAAAACTCAAGGTCACGCCGTGATGGTTCAGCTGTTCGCCGTAGGCCAGGGTTTGCAGGTTGATGTCCTGTCCCAGGCGCGAGCGCAGGATACCTTCGCCGGGGGCGGCGGCCAGGTAGTGCGTATTGCCGGTGCGGGCGTGATCGCCATGGGCGTGGGTGATGACCGCACGTTCCACTGGGCGCCAGGGGTCGATGTAGAAATCGCCGGCGGGGCAGTAGAGGCCTTCGGGGCGGGCGGTGACAAGGTCCATGGGATGACCGGGGAGGTGGGCTTGTTAATTATGAGGCGGGGCTGGGTGCAGAAGTTCGAGAAGGTGTATGGAAAAGCCAGGTTGACCCTCACACCCGGTAAG
>NZ_JANLGL010000136.1:0-16871 GCF_024655625.1 Pseudomonas sp. 18.1.10 | reverse complement strand
GTGTCAGTCAATGCATGTATTGCTGACCCACCGAATTCGCGAGCAAGCCCGCTCCCACATTGGTTCTACGTCAACGCAGACTTCAATGTTCCATTGGCTCAAATCAAAAAATAATCGCGGCCTTCGACCTGGCCCCGCCGCAGCGGGTTCCGTGTGCAATAAGGCGCGTAGCCCGCATCGACGAAGCGATACATCAAATGTTCATCCCGCCCGCTGGGAATGCCCAAGCGAGTGGTCTGGATGATGGGTGTTGGCACCTGGCCCACGTCTTCAACAAAGAGTTGCTGCGGGTCAAAGCGCTTGGCATCCCACATCGGCACCTTCAACCCCAGGGCCTTGCACAACAACGTCTGTCCAGCGCAAAGCTTTTGCGAAGGGCGAGGGTGACCATTGGCATCTGGATTGTTCAACAGCATCTGCGCCAGGCTGGCCGGGCCAGACAGTTCATCGACCCACGGATAAGCCGATTTGATCAGCACGGCATTGCCCGGGCCCTGGGCGCTGAAGTTCAGCGAGTCGCCGCCACGGGCGTAGTACATGTATATGTGCCCACCGTCCAGAAACAAAGCCTTACGCTTTTCTGTGTAGCCGAGTGAAGCGTGGCTGCCTTTTTCGGCCACGTAATAGGCTTCGGTTTCAATAATTCGCGCCGAAAGCCAGATCTCGCCGACGCGATGGCGTATGACTTTTCCGAGCAATTCTCGCGCAAGAATCTGGGCGTCGCGGTCGAAGAAGCCGTCGGGCAGGGCGCTGGCGGGGTGTTGGGGCGAAACGCTGAGCATGGTGGCCTGGGGTTAATACGGCTAAATGTGACCGAATAATAACAACTCCCACCTTAATTACCGCTGAACCCCAGGTTTTTACAGTTCATTTCGACCATCCGCCCCTCACCGCTGTCAGTCAGGCGGCGTCACAGCTATAATCTGCCGCTTTCCTCCCTGCCAAGACTCCCTGACCATGACTGAGTCCGTTCTTGACTACATGACCCGCCTGGGTCGCGCTGCCCGTCAGGCCTCGCGGTTGATCGCCCGTGCGAGCACTGCGCAGAAGAATCGCGCCCTGCTGGCGGCCGCCGACGCTCTGGATGCCTCGCGCTCCGAGCTCACCGCCGCCAACGAACTGGACCTGGCCAACGGCCGCGCCAATGGCCTGGAGCCGGCGCTGCTGGACCGCCTGGCGCTGACCCCGGCACGTATCGACGACATGATCGAAGGCCTGCGTCAGGTGGCCAAGCTGCCTGACCCCATCGGTGAAATCCGCGATATGCGCTACCTGCCGTCCGGTATCCAGGTCGGCAAGATGCGCGTGCCCCTGGGCGTGATCGGCATCATCTACGAGTCGCGTCCGAACGTGACCATCGACGCTGCGAGCCTGTGCCTCAAGTCGGGCAACGCCACCATCCTGCGTGGCGGCTCCGAAGCCATTAACTCCAATCGCGCCATTGCGACCTGCATCCAGCAAGGCCTGGCCGTGGCCGAGTTACCTGCCGAAGTGGTGCAAGTGGTGGAAACCACCGACCGCGCCGCCGTTGGCGCGCTGATTACCATGCCGGAATTCGTCGACGTGATCGTGCCACGCGGTGGCAAGAGCCTGATCGAACGCGTCAGCCGCGATGCCAAGGTGCCGGTCATCAAGCACCTGGACGGCGTGTGCCACGTGTACATCGACATCGCTGCCGACATCGACAAGGCGATTCGCATCGCCGACAACGCCAAGACCCACCGCTACGCGCCGTGCAACACCATGGAAACCCTGTTGGTGCACGCCGGCATTGCCGAGCGCGTGCTGCCGCCGCTGGCTGCCATTTATCGCGACAAAGGTGTGGAACTGCGCGGTTGTTTACGTACCCGTGCGCTGCTGGGTGCGGACGTGGTCGAGGCCACCGAGCTGGATTGGTACACCGAATACACCGCGCCGATCCTGTCGATCAAGCTCGTCGATGACCTGGATGAGGCCATCGAGCACATCAACAAGTACGGTTCCAAGCACACCGACGCCATTGTCTCCGAGCATTTCAGCGATGCGCGGCGTTTCCTCACCGAAGTGGATTCCGCTTCGGTGATGATTAACGCCTCGACGCGTTTTGCCGACGGCTTCGAGTATGGCCTGGGGGCGGAGATCGGTATTTCCACCGACAAGCTGCACGCCCGTGGCCCGGTTGGCCTGGAAGGCCTGACCAGCGAGAAGTACGTGGTGTTCGGCGACGGTCATGTGCGCACTTGATGGGTAAACGCATCGGGCTGCTCGGCGGTACCTTCGACCCCGTGCACATCGGCCATTTGCGCAGTGCCCTGGAAGTCGCGGATGCCCTCGCGCTGGATGAACTGCGCGTGATGCCCAACGCCCGGCCGCCCCATCGCGATACGCCGCAAGTGTCGCCACGGCAGCGCCTGGAAATGGTGCGCCTGGCGGTGGAAGGCATTGCACCCCTGGTGGTGGACGACCGCGAGCTCAAGCGCGATAAACCGTCCTACACTGTTGACACCCTGGAGCTGATGCGTGCCGAGTTGGCCGCGGATGACCAGTTGTTTCTGCTTCTGGGCTGGGACGCATTTTGCGGCCTGCCCTCTTGGCATCGCTGGGAGGAACTCCTCCAGCACTGCCACATCCTGGTTTTGCAACGCCCGGATGCCGACAGCGAACCGCCGGATGCCTTGCGCAACCTGCTGGCCGCGCGGTCGGTAAGTGACCCCTTGGCCCTGACCGGGCCGAACGGGAATATTGCATTCGTCTGGCAGACCCCGCTTGCGGTGTCCGCCACCCAGATCCGTCAACTGCTGGCCAGCGGTAAGTCGGTACGTTTCCTGGTGCCTGACGCGGTCCTGGCCTACATCGATGCGCACGGGCTTTACCGTGCGTCGAACTGAAAAGGCGCGCTTGAACGTACGAACATTCGTGCAGCAAGCGCCCGAACATACGAGCAAAACGAGTTTTATATGACGAACAAAGACGTAAGCAAAGTTAAGCGCAAAGGCACCTTCAAAAGCGCGCCGCTGCCGGTTGAAGCCCACGTTGGCCCGGAACTGGCTGGCGAAGAGCTGGTAAAAGTCGCCGTGGCGGCCCTGGAAGACGTTAAAGCCCAGGACATCCAGGTGCTGGACGTGCGTGACAAGCAAAGCATCACCGACTTCATGATTATCGCCACCGGTACGTCGAACCGTCAGATCGGCGCGATGCTCGATAAAGTCCGTGAAGCCGTCAAAGCCCAAGGCGTGAAGCCGCTGGGTGAAGAAGGCAAGGGCGACAGCGACTGGGTGCTGCTGGACATGGACGACGTGATCGTTCACATGATGACCTCCAACGCCCGCCAGTTCTACGACCTGGAGCGTCTGTGGAAAGGCGCCGAGCAGAGCCGTGCCGCCGATGGCAAGCACCACAGCCCGGAAGTGGGCCACGCGCACTTCGACAAGCTCAACAAAGACCAGGAATAAGGAACGGCTGTGCGCCTGCGTTTGATTGCTGTCGGTTCACGCATGCCCAAGTGGGTGGAAGAAGGCTGGCACGAGTATGCCAAGCGTCTGCCCGCCGAGCTGTCGCTGGAACTGGTAGAGATACCGCTCAATACCCGGGGCAAGAATGCCGACGTGGCGCGCTTTATCCGTCAGGAAGGCGAAGCCATGTTGGCCAAGGTCGGCCCCAACGAGCGCATCGTCACCCTGGAAGTGCACGGCAAACCCTGGAGCACCGAGCAGTTGGCGGTGGAACTGGATCGCTGGCGCCTGGATTCGCGCACGGTCAACTTCATGGTCGGCGGCCCCGAAGGGCTGGCGCCGGAAGTCTGTGCGCGGGCCGACCAGCGCTGGTCGCTGTCGGCGCTCACGTTGCCGCACCCGTTGGTAAGGATTCTGATCGGTGAACAGCTGTATCGCGCCTGGACAGTCCTGTCCGGGCACCCTTACCACAAATAGTCTGCGCCCCTCCCGATGACCCAGCCGATCCGCATCAAGGACCACGAGAAAGACGCACGTCTGGTACGCGCGCGCGTAGTCTTTGGCGCGTTTTTGGTGGTGGGTTTGATCGGAGTGTTGATTGCGCGCCTGTATTTCCTACAGGTGATCCAGTACGACTACCACTCCACCTTGTCGGAAAACAACCGGGTGCATGTGCAGCCGATTCCGCCGACCCGTGGGTTGATTTTCGACCGCAATGGCGTGGTGGTTGCGGACAACCGCCCCAGCTTCAGCCTGAGCATGACCCGCGAGCGTTCCGGCGACTGGCAGCAGGTCCTCGATGTGATCGTCGAGGTGCTGCAGCTGACCCCGGAAGATCGGGTGATCTTCGAAAAGCGCATGAAGCAGGGGCGCCGGCCATTCGAGCCGGTGCCGATCCTGTTTGAGCTGACCGAAGAGCAGATCGCACGGATCGCGGTAAACCAGTTCCGCTTGCCGGGTGTGGAAGTGGTGGCGCAGTTGGTGCGGCATTACCCGCAAGGGCCGCACTTTGCCCACTCTGTCGGCTACATGGGGCGGATCAACGAGAAAGAGCTGAAGACCCTCGATCCGGTGAACTACAGCGGCACCCACCATATCGGCAAGACGGGCGTGGAGCGTTTCTACGAGCCCGAGTTGCACGGCCAGGTGGGTTACGAAGAAGTCGAGACCAACGCCCGTGGCCGTGTGCTGCGGGTGCTCAAGCGCACCGACCCGGTGCCGGGCAAGGACATCGTGCTGAGCCTGGACATCAAGTTGCAGGAAGCGGCCGAGATGGCCCTGGGCGGGCGGCGTGGCGCCGTCGTGGCACTGGACCCGACCACGGGCGAAGTGCTGGCGATGGTCAGCCAGCCGAGTTTCGACCCCAACCTGTTCGTCACCGGCATCAGCTTCAAGGCCTACGCCGAGCTGCGCGATTCCATCGACCGGCCGCTGTTCAACCGCGTGCTGCGCGGCTTGTATCCGCCGGGTTCGACGATCAAGCCAGCGGTGGCGATTGCCGGCCTGGACGCGGGCGTGGTCACGGCCTCCAGTCGAGTCTATGACCCCGGCTACTACATGCTGCCCAACTACGATCACAAATACCGCAACTGGAACCGCACCGGTGACGGCTATGTCGATTTGGACACCGCGATCA
Source organism: Pseudomonas sp. 18.1.10 (assembly GCF_024655625.1). NCBI lineage: Bacteria > Pseudomonadati > Pseudomonadota > Gammaproteobacteria > Pseudomonadales > Pseudomonadaceae > Pseudomonas > Pseudomonas sp. 18.1.10. The sequence goes on along the minus strand of NZ_JANLGL010000136.1, from coordinate 11,804 downwards.
TGCGCTCCAACGACACCTATTTTTACGACCTGGCCCACAAGCTGGGAATCGACCGCTTGTCTGCCTACATGGGCAAGTTCGGCCTGGGTCAGAAAGTTTCCCTGGACATGTTCGAAGAATCCCCGGGCTTGATGCCGTCGCGCGAGTGGAAGCGCGCGACCCGTCGCCAGGCGTGGTTCCCGGGTGAAACCCTGATCCTCGGGATCGGCCAGGGCTACATGCAGGCCACGCCTTTGCAGCTGGCCCAAGCCACGGCGCTGGTGGCCAACAAGGGCATCTGGAACCGCCCGCACCTGGCCAAGACCATCGAAGGCGAGAAACCGGTGGACGACAACCCGATCCCCGACATCGTGCTGCGCGATCCGTCGGACTGGACCAAGGTCAACCACGGCATGCAGCAAGTGATGCACGGCGCCCGAGGCACCGCGCGCAAGGCGGCGATTGGCGCGCAGTACCGCATTGCCGGCAAGAGCGGTACCGCCCAGGTGGTGGCGATCAAGCAGGGCGAGAAATACGACCGCACCAAGGTTCAGGAGCGCCACCGTGACCACGCCTTGTTTGTCGGCTTCGCGCCGGCGGATGCCCCGAAAATCGTGGTGGCGGTGATGGTCGAGAACGGCGAGTCCGGCTCCGGTGTCGCGGCCCCGGTGGTGCGTCAGATCATGGACGCCTGGCTGTTGGCCGACGACGGCCGACTCAAGTCCGAATATGGCGGCCCCCCTTCAAGCACCGAGGTTACGGCCAGTGAAGAGTAATTTTGACCGCATCCTCTCCAGCGAGGATGTGATGCGTCGCCGTGCGACCTTGCTGCAACGCATGCACATCGATGGCCCGTTGCTGATCCTGCTGCTGACCCTGGCGGCCGGCAGCCTGTTCGTCCTTTATTCCGCCAGCGGCAAGAACTGGGACCTGCTGATAAAGCAGGCCTCGTCGTTTGGCCTGGGCCTGTTGTCGATGGTGGTGATCGCCCAGCTGGAGCCGCGCTTCATGGCGCGCTGGGTGCCCCTCGGTTATGTCGCCGGCGTGTTGTTGCTGGTGGTGGTGGACGTGATGGGGCACAACGCCATGGGGGCGACCCGCTGGATCAACATTCCGGGGGTGATTCGCTTCCAGCCGTCGGAATTCATGAAGATCCTGATGCCGGCGACCATCGCCTGGTACCTGTCCAAGCGCACCTTGCCGCCGCAGCTCAAGCATGTGGGGGTGAGCCTGATCCTGATCGGCATACCGTTCATCCTGATCGTGCGCCAGCCGGACCTCGGCACCTCGCTGCTGATCCTCGCGGGCGGCGCGTTCGTGCTGTTCATGGGCGGCCTGCGCTGGCGCTGGATCCTCAGCGTGCTCGCCGCCGCCGTGCCGGTGGCCGTGGCCATGTGGTTCTTCTTTATGCACGACTACCAGAAGCAGCGGATTCTCACGTTCCTCGACCCGGAAAGCGATCCGCTGGGCACCGGCTGGAACATCATCCAGTCGAAAGCCGCCATCGGTTCTGGCGGCGTGTTTGGCAAGGGCTGGCTGCTGGGCACCCAGTCGCACCTGGACTTCCTGCCGGAGAGCCACACCGACTTCATCATTGCGGTGATGGGCGAAGAGTTTGGCCTGGTGGGCATTTGCGCGCTGTTGCTGATCTATCTGTTGTTGATTGGTCGCGGGCTGGTGATTACCGCCCAGGCGCAGACGCTGTTCGGCAAATTGCTCGCCGGCGCCCTGACCATGACTTTTTTTGTTTACGTTTTCGTCAACATCGGTATGGTCAGTGGCCTGCTGCCGGTGGTTGGGGTGCCGTTGCCATTCATTAGCTACGGCGGAACTTCGCTGGTGACATTGCTGTCAGCGTTTGGGGTTTTGATGTCGATTCATACGCATCGCAAATGGATCGCACAGGTTTGAATAAGGTGAAGATGTCAATGCAAGTAATGCGCGGCTGGGCGACTCGGCACGCGTCCTGGATGGGCCTGATTGGCCTGCTGGGCGCAACGCAAGAGGCGCAGGCCGGTGACTACGATGGTTCACCCCAGGTCGCCGAATTTGTCGGTGAAATGACCCGCGACTACGGTTTCGCCGGTGAACAACTGATGGGCGTGTTTCGCGAGGCGCAGAAAAAACAGGCGATCCTCGACGCCATCTCCCGCCCGGCCGAACGGGTGAAACAATGGAAGGAATATCGCCCGATGTTCCTCACCGACGCCCGCGTGGCGCGGGGCGTGGATTTCTGGCGCCAGCACGAGGCCGTACTGGCCCGCGCCGAGCAGGAATACGGGGTGCCGGCCCAGGTCATCGTCGCCATCATTGGCATTGAAACCTTTTACGGGCGCAATACCGGCAGTTACCGGGTGATCGACGCCTTGTCGACCCTGGGCTTCGATTACCCGCCGCGCGCCGAGTTCTTCCGCAAGGAACTGCGCGAATTCCTCTTGCTGGCCCGCGAAGAGCAGGTCGACCCGCTGACCCTCAAGGGTTCCTACGCCGGGGCGATGGGCTTGCCGCAGTTCATGCCGAGCAGCTTCCGCGCCTACGCGGTGGACTTCGACGGCGACGGCCATATCAATATCTGGAGCAATCCCGACGACGCCATCGGCAGTGTCGCCAGCTACTTCAAGCGCCACGGCTGGGTTGCGGGCGAACCGGTGGTGATCCGCGCCGATGTGGCCGGGGATCGCGCCGATGAAGGCCTGACCCAGGGCATCGAGCCGGTCAAGACGGTCGGGGAGTTGCGGGCGCTGGGGTGGTCGAGTCAGAATGCGCCACGCGATGACATGCCAGTGACGGCGTTCCGTCTCGAAGGCGAAAACGGCCCTGAATACTGGATGGGCCTGAAGAATTTCTACGCAATCACGCGTTATAACCGCAGTGTGATGTACGCCATGGCCGTGCATCAGCTGTCAGACATGCTGGTCCAAGCACGGGGCAACAAGTAATGCGGGTATCGCCGATCCAAAAACCGCTCAAGCTGGTGGCGTTTGCCGCGTTGTCCTTGCTGGTTGTCAGTTGCTCCACCAGCCGGGGTCCGGCGCAGAAATCCGGCGGGGCGGTGGTCCGCTCCCAGCCGGGCCTGGACATCAACCGCGCGCACAAAGATGGCGCGCCGTGGTGGGATGTCGATGTGTCGAAGATCCCGGATGCCACGCCAACCCTGCACACCGGGCCGTACAAGGCCAACCCGTATACCGTGCTGGGCAAGAATTACTTTCCGCTGCAAGAATCCAAGACCTACGTGCAATCGGGCACGGCGTCCTGGTACGGCACCAAGTTCCACGGCCAGAACACCGCCAACGGCGAAGTGTATGACCTGTACGGCATGAGCGCGGCGCACAAGACCCTGCCGCTGCCCAGCTATGTACGGGTGACCAACCTGGACAACAATCGCACGGTGATCCTGCGGGTCAACGACCGTGGGCCGTTCTATTCCGATCGCATCATCGACTTGTCCTACGCCGCCGCGAAGAAACTCGGCTACGCCGAAACCGGTACGGCGCGGGTCAAGGTCGAAGGTATCGACCCGGCGCAATACTGGGCCCAGCGCGGCAAGCCGGCACCGTTGATGCTCAACGAGCCGACCAGCCAGCAGCCGCAGGTGAACGCGTCGGCCGGCAAGATCGAACAGTGGACGCCGCCGCCGCAGCAGCACGCACCGGATACCGTGGTGGTGCCGCGTGCCGCGCCGGGGGCTTCGATGGCGGGCGGGCAATACCTGCAAGTCGGCGCTTTCGCCAACCCGGATGCGGCAGAGCTGCTAAGGTCGAAACTCAGCGGCATGGTCAGCGCGCCGGTCTTTATCAGTTCCATCGTGCGTAATCAGCAAACCCTGCACCGTGTACGCATGGGGCCGATCGGCACGCCGGGTGAAGTCGCACAAGTGCAGAACAGCGTGCGCATGGCCAACCTGGGGCAACCCAGCGTGGTCACCGCCGAATAACAGAAGATTGAAGGTTCGGGCCCGAATGTGGGCCTGAACCCTGGTTGTTGGCTCGTTGAACAATAAAACCCAGGGGCAAGGGGTGAGCGGGCAACCGAACACGCGACAGTCTGGCAACGGCCTGTCTGAATAAGTTTTGCCCGCGAGGGCAAGTTTCCATAAGCAATTTCGAGAGACGGATGAACATCACCTCCTTAGCCAAACGCACGTGCCTGCTCCTTTCGCTCATCATCACCCCGGCCGCCTGGGCGGTTGAAATGGTGCCGGCTTCCCCGCAACTGGCCGCCAAGGCCTGGGTCCTCATGGATGCCGCCAGCGGCAACGTGCTGGTCGAAAGCAATGGTGACCAGCGTCTGCCTCCAGCCAGCCTGACCAAGCTGATGACCGCCTACATCGCGACCCTGGAAATCCGTCGCGGCCAGATCGGCGAAAACGACCCGGTGACCGTCAGCGAAAACGCCTGGCGCACCGGCGGTTCGCGGATGTTCATCAAGGTTGGTTCGCAGGTGACGGTGAGCGACCTGCTGCACGGCATCATCATCCAGTCCGGCAACGACGCCAGCGTGGCCCTGGCCGAGCACATCGCCGGCAGCGAAGACGCCTTCGCCGACATGATGAACAAAACCGTCGCTGACCTGGGCATGACCAACAGCCACTTCATGAACCCGACCGGCCTGCCAAACCCTGAGCACTATTCGTCGGCTCACGACATGGCGATCCTGGCGCGCGCGATCATTCGTGTCGACCCGGTGCACTACGCGATCTACTCCCAGAAGGAATTCTTCTGGAACAACATCAAGCAGCCTAACCGCAACCTGCTGCTGTGGCGTGACAAGACCGTCGATGGCCTGAAAACCGGCCACACCGACGAAGCTGGCTACTGCATGGTGTCGTCCGCTGTACGTGACGGCCAACGCCTGATCGCCGTGGTCTTCGGCACCAACAGCGAGCAGGCCCGTGCGGCCGAGACGCAAAAACTGCTGACCTACGGTTTCCGTTTCTTCGAAACCCAGACCTTCTACCAGAAGGGTGCCGAGCTGGCGACCGCGCCGGTGTGGAAAGGCGCGACCTCCCAAGTCAAGGCCGGCCTGGCCGAAGACCTGACCCTGACCATGCCTAAAGGCCAGCTGAAAAAGCTCGCTGCCAGCATGACCATGAACCCGCAATTGGTTGCACCGATTGCCAAGGGTGACGTGATCGGCAAGGTCGAAGTGAAACTGGACGACAAGGTGGTGCACAGCGCCGACCTGATCGCGCTGGACGCCGTCGACGAAGGTGGTATCTTCCGCCGCGTGTGGGATAGCATCCGTCTATTCTTCTACAGCTTGTTCAACTGATAAGTGTGCACCTGCACAGCCCCGCGTTGATCCGACGCGGGGCTTTGCCCGTCGCCACGGCTTACGCTTACGAGGCCGTTACGCCATGACCGATACCGAAGTAAAGGCGCCAAAGATCGAATTCCCAGTGACGGATTATCCCGTCAAAGTGATCAGCGATACCGGCGTGGGCAACAAAGACACCATCATCGCCATCGTGCGCAAACACGCGACGATCAACGACAACCGGGTGGACGAGCGTTCGAGCACCAACGGTAAATACACCACGATCCAGTTGCACATCGTTGCGACCGGTCAAGACCAGCTCTACGACATCAACAGCGAACTGCGGGCCACCGGCTTCGTGCACATGGTGCTGTGATGTCAGGCGTCCTGGGCTTTCGCGAGCTCGGCCAGATGGCCTACGAGCCGGTCTGGCATGCCATGCAGCGGTTCACCAACGAGCGCGGTACTTCGGCCCCGGACGAGATCTGGCTGGTGGAGCACCCGCCGGTGTTCACCCAGGGCCAGGCCGGCAAGGCTGAGCATCTGCTGCTGCCGGGGGATATTCCGGTGGTGCAGGTCGACCGAGGTGGCCAAGTGACTTACCATGGCCCGGGACAACTTGTCGCATACCTGTTGCTGGATGTGCGCAAGCTGGGTTTTGGCGTACGCGACCTGGTCAGCCGCATGGAAACATGCCTGATCGAGCTGCTGGCCAGCTACGGCGTGACCGCCGCAGCCAAGCCCGATGCGCCTGGCGTGTACGTGGATGGCGCGAAAATCGCTTCCCTGGGCCTGCGCATTCGCCACGGTTGTTCCTTTCACGGCCTGGCCCTGAACGTGGACATGGACCTGGCGCCGTTTCGTCGGATCAACCCGTGCGGCTATGCCGGGCTGGCGATGACCCAACTGAGCGACCACGCCACACCGATTAAATTTGCCGAGGTTAGTGCCCGGCTGCGTGCGCAGCTCGTCAAACACCTCGACTATGCTGAGCAGACGACCCTGACGGGCGGAATCGACTGATGATGACTACTGATGCAGTGCAAACCATGATCCCGACGGTGGACGTAACCGATCGTCCGGCCCCGGCCCCGCGTGCCAAGGTGGAAGCCGGCGTCAAGCTGCGCGGCGCCGAGAAGGTTGCACGCATCCCGGTGAAGATCATTCCGACCACCGAACTGCCGAAGAAGCCTGACTGGATCCGCGTGCGCATCCCGGTTTCGCCGGAAGTCGACCGTATCAAGGCCCTGCTGCGCAAGCACAAGCTGCACAGCGTGTGCGAAGAAGCTTCCTGCCCGAACCTGGGTGAGTGCTTCTCCGGCGGTACCGCCACCTTCATGATTATGGGTGACATCTGCACCCGTCGTTGCCCGTTCTGCGACGTGGGCCACGGCCGACCGAAGCCACTGGACGTCAACGAGCCGGAAAGCCTGGCTATCGCCATCGCCGACCTGCGCCTCAAGTACGTGGTTATCACGTCGGTAGACCGCGACGACCTGCGTGACGGCGGTGCCCAGCACTTTGCCGATTGCATCCGCGAGATCCGCAAGCTGTCGCCAAACGTGATGCTCGAAACCCTGGTCCCGGACTACCGTGGCCGCATGGACGTCGCGCTGGAAATCACCGCCGCCGAGCCACCGGATGTGTTCAACCACAACCTGGAAACCGTGCCGCGCCTGTACAAGGCCGCGCGTCCGGGTTCGGACTACCAGTGGTCGCTGACCCTGCTGCAGAAATTCAAGCAGATGATGCCGCACATCCCGACCAAATCCGGCCTGATGCTGGGCTTGGGCGAGACCGACGAAGAAGTCATCGAAGTGATGAAGCGCATGCGCGAACACGACATCGACATGCTGACCCTGGGCCAGTACCTGCAACCGTCCCGCAGCCACTTGCCGGTGCAGCGTTTTGTGCACCCGGACACCTTCGCCTGGTTCGCCGAGGAAGGTTACAAGATGGGCTTCAAGAACGTCGCGTCGGGCCCGTTGGTGCGTTCGTCGTACCACGCTGACGAGCAGGCCAAGCTGGTCAAGGCTAGCCTGGTTTCCTGATAAAGGGTTGGGCAGCGCCGCAATCCAATGTGGGAGCTGGCTTGCCTGCGATAGCATCACCTCGGTGCCACTGATACACCGAGGTGCCTGCATCGCAGGCAAGCCAGCTCCCACATTTCGTTATGCGTTAGTTAGGGAGAATAGTGGATGACTGCCGCCGTACCTGCCCTTCGCCCCGAAGGCACCATCGCCCTGATCGCTCCCGCCGGCCCGGCCGCGCTGGACGTCGAAAAAGCCGGGCAATGGATGCGCGCCCGCGGCTATGACCTGCGAATCTTCCCCGGTGTCTACGAACGTGACGGTTATCTCGCCGGCAGCGATCAAACGCGTCTCAGCGACCTCCACCGCGCGTTTGCCGACCCTCACATCGACGCCATTTTCTGCCTGCGTGGCGGCTACGGCACGCCCCGTCTGCTTGATAGCCTCGATTTCGACCTGTTGAGCGCCAACCCCAAGCCGTTCGTCGGCTATAGCGACATCACCGCTCTGCATCTGGCCATCAGCCGCTACGCGGGTTTTGTGACCTTCCACGGCCCGATGCTCAATGCCGACCTGTTGGGCGACAAGCAACCACCTACCGAGTCTTCTCTGCTCAGCATGCTGCGCGGCGATCTCGGCGTTGGCAGCGTGCTGGCGCACCCGGTGGCCTACCCGTTGACCACAATTGCCCCAGGCATCGCCTGTGGGCGCTTGCTGGGGGGCAACCTGTCGATGATCGCGGCGGTGATGGGCACGCCCTTTGAGATCAACGCCGAAGGCATCATCCTGCTGATCGAAGACGTCAACGAACCGATCTACCGCATCGACCGCCTGCTGACCCATCTGCGCCTGGCGGGCAAGCTCGCGCAGGTTGCCGGTGTGCTGGTGGGGGATGTGGCGGGGGTGGACAAGGCGGCGCTGGAGCGCTTGCTCAAGCAGACCTTCGAGCCGCTGTGCATTCCGGTGCTGGCGGGGTGGCGCAGTGGGCATTGTGATCCGAACCTGACGTTGCCGATGGGCGCGCTGGTGCGGTTGGATGCGGGGGAGCAGCGGTTGGTGTTGGAGCAGGATGTGGTGTTCAAGACCTGAGTGAGTCGTTGCCTGTCAGGCAGTCATCGCAGGCAAGCCAGCTCCCACATTCGACCGCATTCCAAAGGATGTACGCGGTTAAATGTGGGAGCTGGCTTGCCTGCGATAGCGGCAGTCGCCATAAGCAGATCTAGCGGTTTTGCAAAGACTCCAACAGCTTCACAGTAGGATACCCATCCGCCGGCCAACCCAGCGACTGCTGCGCCGCCCGAATCGCCTTGCGCGTATTGGCACCGATAATCCCGTCCGGGTTGCCGGCTTCATAGCCCTTGGCGTTCAGCACGGTCTGCAAGTCGATGCGCTGGGAACGACTCAGCGGCAGTTCATCCTTCGGCCAATCGCCACGAATCACCCCACCGCCGCCAAACCGCTCCGACAGCAGGCCGACCGCCAGCGCGTAGGACGACGAGTTGTTGTACTTGAGGATCGCGCGGAAGTTATCCAGCACCAGGAACGCCGGGCCACGGTAACCCGCCGGCAGCAGCAGGGCGGCGGACAACTGGTCGACGTTCGGCGGCATGCTCGCGCCGGGTGGCAGTTGGATGCCCAGTTTCAGCCAGTCGGCGACGGTCTTGCGGACACCGCCATCGGCCAGGGCGTAATCGAAGTCTGCTGGCAGTCGATTGACCTCAAACCCCCACGGCTGGCCTTTCTGCCAGCCGGAGCTTTGCAGGTAGTGCGCCGTGGAGGCGAGGGCGTCGGCCGGGCTGTTCCAGATATCGCGGCGACCGTCGCCATCGAAGTCCACGGCGTGGGTGTTGTAGGTGGTCGGAATGAACTGGGTCTGGCCCATGGCGCCGGCCCAGGAGCCTTTCATCTGATCGGCCTGGATATCGCCGTGCTGGATGATTTGCAGCGCCGCCAGCAGTTGCGCCTGGGCAAACGCCGGGCGACGGCCTTCATAGGCCAGGGTCGCCAGGGAGCGGATCACCGAGTTGTTGCCCTGGAACTGGCCGAAGTTGCTTTCCATGCCCCACACCGAGACCAAGGCCTGGCGATCCACGCCATAACGTTCTTCGATGCGTTGCAGGATGTCGGCGTACTTGATAAGCAACGCCTGGCCATTGCGCACACGCAGCGGCGACAGGGCGCCGTTGAGGTATTCCCACACCGGCCGGGAAAATTCCGGCTGGCTGCGGTCGGCGCGGATGACGGCCATGTCTGGCGTGACGTTGGCAAAGGCCGTGTCAAAAACGGCGGGGGTGATCCCGGCTTTCAAGGCTTGTTCGCGAAACCCGGCCTGCCACTCGGCGAAGCTTTGGGTCGGCTGGATATCCAGGTTGTCCACGGCCAGGGGCGCCACGACAGCGGGGGCCACGACTGGAGCGGTCTGGAGTTTCGGCAGGGGTTGAGCGTCGGCGGCGGTCGGTTTCTCCGCACAGGCGACGAGCAGAATGAGGCTGGAGGCAGCGATCAATTGGCGAAGGTGCCAACGACGGGAGAGACAAGAGGGCATGCACAGGTCCAGGGATTACAAATCAGGTGCAGACCTTATCATGCCAAAGGGGCGCTTGCCTTCAGGCAGCCAGAAAGTAAGAAGCCTCCCAGCTATTAGACTGGAAGGCTTCGCGGCGGTAGCTGCCTTTGCCCTTGCCGGCGCGTTCCTGACGGCTGCGGAACAGTGGCTGGGCGATGATGGACTTGGCCTTGTTGGGGCCATGCTTGGATGGCTTTTTGCTCATGGTCGGTACTCTCTGGGTGGGGTGGAGCGGGGCAAATCATCTGCCGAAGTTGTGCGGCTGTAAAGACTGGCACATCTCAGAAATTGTAAATGCGATCAAAAGTGTGGGAGCGGGCTTGCTCGCGAAGGCGGTCTATCAGGCGACCTTGTTCAAATCATTATCCCGCGTCTCTTTCAGGCACAGCACCGCAATCAAGCTGAGCAACGCTGCCGCCGACACATACCCACCGACATAACTCAGCCCACCCATCGCCACCAGCTTGGTCGCGAAGAACGGGGCCGCTGACGCACCCACGATCCCACCCAGGTTATACGCCGCCGACGCGCCGGTATAACGCACGCGGGTCGGGAACAATTCCGGCAGCATCGCGCCCATCGGTGCAAACGTCACGCCCATCAGGAACAGCTCCAGTGCCAGGAACAACGCCACGGCCCAGGTCGAGCCGTGGGTCAGCAACGGCTCCATGGTAAAGCCCGACAGGATCGCCAGGATCGCGCCGACGATCAGCACCGGCCTGCGCCCGTAGCGGTCACTGGCCAGGGCCGCCAGCGGCGTGGCCAGCCCCATGAACAACACCGCGAAGCACAGCAAGCCGAGGAAGGTCTCGCGGCTGTAACCCAGGGTGGACACGCCGTAGCTCAGGGAAAACGCGGTGGTGATGTAGAACAGCGCATAACACACCACCATCGATGCCGCGCCCAGCAGCACCGGCAGCCAGTGCTGGCTGAACAGCTCCACCAGAGGCACTTTGACCGGGGCTTCCTTGGCCACCGCATTGGCGAACACTGGGGTTTCATGCAGCTTGAGGCGGGCATACAGGCCCACCATCACCAAGGCCGCGCTGAGGATGAACGGGATGCGCCAGCCCCAACTGCGGAACTGCTCGTCGCTCAGGCTCATGGCCAGGATCAGGAACAGGCCGTTGGCCGCGAGGAAGCCGATCGACGGGCCCAACTGCGGGAACATGCCGAACCAGGCACGTTTGCCTTTCGGTGCGTTCTCGGTGGCGAGCAAGGCGGCGCCGCCCCATTCCCCGCCAAGGCCCAGGCCCTGGCCGAAGCGCAGTACGCACAACAGAATCGGCGCCCAGGCACCGATGCTGTCGTAGCCTGGCAGCAAACCGATCAGCGTGGTGCACACGCCCATCAACAGCAGCGAGGCGACCAGGGTGGATTTGCGGCCAATGCGGTCGCCAAAGTGACCGAACAGCGCCGAACCCAGCGGGCGGGCGATAAAGGCGATGCCGAAGGTCAGGAACGACGCCAGCATCTGCGCGGTGCCGGAGGTCTGGGGGAAGAAGACCGGGCCGATCACCAGCGCGGCGGCGGTGGCGTAGATATAGAAGTCGTAGAATTCGATGGCGGTGCCGACGATGCTGGCCGTGGCCACCCGTGCGGTCGAGTTGGTCGGGGCGGCGTCGGTCGCGGCCTCGTTATAGGTGGTGCTCATGGCGATATCCCTAGCGGTCATTGCGCGTTTGGACGCGGATTATTATGGGCCGAACTCCCATGGATCATGGGTTGTACGCGGGGCGCTCGGGATGGGAGCGAACACCGGTCAGACACGGTAAAGCGGTGCCTGGACGCTTGAAGTGCGGGTAGCACGCGGACGGGCGGGGCTTTGGTAAGCCGCAGGGATTATAGGAAGGGGTTTTGAAATACAACAAGAGGGGCTGATGCACCGCAACTCAAATGTGGGAGCGGGCTTGCTCGCGAATGCGGTGGGTCAGTCACTGATGAGTTGACTGATATACCGCTGTCGCGAG
>NZ_JANLGL010000135.1:0-16923 GCF_024655625.1 Pseudomonas sp. 18.1.10 | reverse complement strand
CGTGAACCTTAATCGGTGTCCAAGATTACTTGACCAGTTCAAGCCCGCTCCCACATTTAGTTATTGGTGTTCCTGAAATGGTGGGGCGCACCTCAAGTCCACCCGCTCATAGTTCAACGCCTTGTTGCGTTCCCCCAACGCATACGACGCCTGGCACTGCTGCTCACCCCACTTGATCACCAACGTACCTGCATCCTGCTCAACCAAGGCCAGCGCCTTGCCGTTGGGATCGGAAATGGCCATCTGCTTGCCCGCACTGTCTTCCAGCGAAGCACCAAACGGAATCGGCTGCTGCTTGGCATCGAACAGCGCGAACTGCACGCGGCGCCCGGTCTTGCTGACATAGCGCGCCAGCACCACGGCACCGCGTCGCGGCACCACTTGTTGGGTGGCGTTGTCGATCTCGATGTCGGCGCCCAGGTCGCGGGTGTCGAGGCTGATCCAGTTGACCCGGTAGGGTTGCGCATTGGGCACCACCGCATAGCCATTGCTGCCGGTCTTGGCCCCGGAGAAACTGCCGATGTTCACCCCGGTCACGCCTTCGACTTGCGCCAGCGCAAAGGTCTCGCCCACGGTTTGCCCGAGGTTGATCCCGCCAGCGTGGCCGACCACCGAGCCGGCGACATTCAGGCTCTGCGAATTGTAGCCACGGCCCTGGCTGTAACTGGCACTGACATCCATCACCGAAGTGCGCGTGCTGAGGTTGGCCGAGCCGGTGCTGCCGCCGGTGCTGCTGTTGCCGCCTTGCAGCGAGTAATAGGTGTCGCTGTCGTCGGTCAGGTAGCCGTTGACGCCCACTTGGGTGGTGTCGTTGTTTTTCTGCGTGCTGGAAGAGACAAACGCCCTCGGTGCGCGCGGGGTCGAGCCGAGCGGAAACGACAGCGACAGGTTGACCAGGGTGTCATTGTTCGACGGCCCGGCGTTGCCCACATCCTTGGAGTAGGTGGCGCCGAAGTTGTAGCTCACCTGACCCCAATAGTTGCTGTAGCCCGCCGACAGGCTTTGCGAACCGCCACGGCTCCAGTAGCGCTGGTCGCTGGCATTCATATAGACGCTGCCGTATTGCTGGTTGCGGCCAAGGCTCTGGTTGACGGTGAGGTCGGTGCGGGTTTTCGAGTTGCCGGTACGCCGTTGGCCGTCGCTGCTCAGTTCCTCGACGTGCTCGGTGAGGGTGCGATAGCCCTCGGTGGAATAGCGGTAGGCCGCGAGGGTGAAGCTGGTGTCGGTGCCGGTAAAGGTCTTGGCATATAAGGCGCGCAGGCTGTTGCCGGTGACGGCCTGGCCGAAGGTGCGGCTGGCGGAGTGAGTCATGTCCAGCGACACGGCGCCGATCGGCGTGTTGCGCCCGACACCCACGGACATCGCCTTGAAGTCCTCGCTGGCCTGCACGCCGACGATGCCGGACAAGTTGCTGCTGATGCCGTAGGCCAGGGTGCTGCTGACAAACTGCGGCGACTGTTGCCCGTCGCTGTTGCTGTTGTATTGGCCGGCCGACAGGCTGTATTTGAGTTGGCCTTCGCGCACCATGATCGGCAGGCTGGAAAACGCCTGCACTGTGACCCGGCGGCTGCCATCGGCTTCGATCACGGTGATTTCCAGGTCGCCGTTGGAGCCGCTGGGGTAGATGTCGCTGATCTCGAACGGGCCGGGCGGCACGTTGGCGGTGTAGAGGATGTAGTTGTTCTGGCGGATCTCCACGGTGGCGCTGGTTTGCGCGATTCCGCGGATGATCGGCGCATAGCCGCGTTCGCTGTCGGCACGCATGCCGTCGTCGGAGCCCAGCTTGACCCCGCGATAGCGCACGCTGTCGAACAGGTCGGTATCGGAGAAAATATCCCCGGCGCTGAACTGGCCCTTCAACGCGGTCACGTCGTGTTGCACGTAGCTGCGGTTGCTCTTGAACGTGCTCGGGCGGTCGGTGCTGCTGTTGAAGTTCGACTCGTTGCGCAAGCGCCAGCCGCCCAGGTTGATGCCGTTGCGCAGGCCGAGGTTGTTGGACAGGGTGTTTTGCCCCTCGGTGCTGTTGCGGTTGCTGCTCAACTGGTAGTTGATAAACGCCGCCGACACGCCGGCATCCCACAGCGCCGGGTCCACGTAGCCACGGCGGCCACGCTCCATGGCACTCTGCGGCACACTCACCAACAGGCGCAGGCGCGGCACGTCGTAGCGCATGGTGGCACCCGGGATCAGCGCGGGCAGGTCGAGGCAGGCATTCGGGTCGCTGCCTTCGAGTTTGCCGCTGGCCTGTAGCTTGGCGATATCGACGCCCAGTTGTTGGACCATGTCCAGGGTCAGGCAGGCCTCGATCTTGCCGCTGCCGGGGTTGCGCCGGAAGTCGATATCGCGGCGGCCCACCAGGGTTTCGTTGCCATACAAGTCCACCCGGTAGTTACCGGGTAGTACGTTGCTGCTGGCGAGCAAGGATTGCAGATCGACCGAGGAGGCCGCGCCTTGCAAAAAGGAAGTATTGAACTGTTCATCGCCTTCGGCCTGGCACGCTGTGCTGAAACCCAGGGCAACCAGCAGCGGCGACCATCCATTGCGCTTGATTAAAAACATGCAGGAACCCTATATCACCTCCGATACGAACTAACGGAGCGAAGAGAAATACAGTGAAAGTGCGCTTGCCAGAATGGCAGACGGGTTATGGCGATTCTTTATTCAAGCTGGCGCGGCTGTCGGCGCTGTTTGAAAGGTGTGCGGTATAGCGGTCTTGGGCGCCATAGTCATTAATGCTGCTGAATAACAACGTGGGCGAACTGTCCCGGCCAAGTTGCTTGAGGCTGAACTCATTTTGTTCGCCGGGCGCGATCATCATCGAATCAAACGGGTGTTCTTTGATGCCGCCGGCTTGCAGGGTGATTTCGGCAATCGACACGTGATACAGGCCCGGGTTGGTTACCACCAGCACCGGCTTGCCGGCACGTTCGGCCAGGCTCCACATCAATTCGGTCGGCGCCAGGTAAGCCTCGCTCTGCAGGCCCGCAGGGCGGAAGAACACTTTGATGCGCTGGCGCACGGCAAGCTGCAAGGTGTTCTGCACTTTCGACGCCTGGGGGATTTCCTGCACATTGAGCCACACCACCGATTCACGGTCGGAGGGCATGCCTGCGCCTTCGTAGATGACCCGCAACAGTTGTTGCTCCACGCCATTGACCCGCGCCAGGGGCGGGGTGACGGCGAACGGTGCATTCGGGGTGTTGTCGGTGTCGACCCAGGACTGGATCAGCACCGCTTCGCCGTTGTTGCGCACGGTGATACCGGCTTCCTTGTGGCTGCCGTCAAAGATCAGGCGTGTGCTGCTCAATGAAATACCGGCCGTGGCCTGGCTGGCCGCGAGCAGGCCCAACAGGCCCATGCAAAGGGACAGTGAGTGACGTTTAAACATGATAACTACCGCGCTGTTTGATGAAAGTGCAGGGCCGCAAGGCCCTGCACTGCGCCTGGGGTTCGCGCGGTTTATTCGTATTGCAGGGTGAACGGCAGGGTCGCGTCGCCACGGCCGGCTACAGCCGTTGCGGCATCAGCGGTGGTGACGTAGGCAGCCGAGAATTTCAGCGTGGTGTTGCTGTCTTGCAGGGTGTTTTCGATCTTCGCGGTGGCAGGCGTGCTCAGGTCGATGAGCGCGCCATTGGCGTCTAGCAGGGCGATACCGACGTTCTTGGCGGCGCCCAGGCCGTCGATCAGTTTCAGTACCTTGGTGCCGGTCACAACGCCCGAGCCTGCGCCTTTGGTCGGTTCGAACAGCATCGCCACTTTGGTGCCGGCGTTGCAGCTGATCTTCATGTCGAAGTTCTCGGAGCTCAGGGTGCCGCTGCCTTTGGGTGCGGTGGCGGTGCCCATGTCTTTGATCGACACTTCGCCCATGTTGACCGAGATGGTTTTGTTCAGGCCGACGCCTTCAACGGAGCAAGCATCGTTGTTGATGGAGCCGGTGAAGTTGATGGTGCCGCTACCGGCCTTGGTCGGTGTGCCAGGTTCGGCGGCGAACGCATGGCCAGCGGCGAAGATCGACAGGGCCATCAGTGTCCGAGAAAGCTGTTTCATGTTGTTTTTCCATACAGGGAGTTGAAACAACACGATATAGCGCGGGTGTTTAGTTGGACATAAGACGATCCTTAGAAGCTAAAGTGTTTGAATAAGTGCTAGTTGAACAAGTTGCGCTCGATGCAATAAGCCAATAAGTCACGGTCGCTACTAACTTCCAACTTGCGCATCGCCGCGACTTTCTGGGTGCTGATGGTCTTGGCACTTCGGTTCAAGTTTCGGGCGATCTCATTGGCACTTTGCCCGCCCACGAATAAACGCAGGATTTCATGTTCCTTGGGCGACAACCGGGTAAAGCGTTCATTCAAGTCCGCGCTCGACTCGATCACCGACGTCGGCGCCGGCCCGCTGTTGCGAATCGGGTTGCCCCGGGCAATGGCCTTGAGCGCTGCCTGGATCTCGTCGTGCAACTGGTGCTTCTGGATCACCGCCAATACCCCGAGTTCTTGCAGGCGCGTCAGGATCAACGGGTTGGAGATCATGGTCAGCACCAGCACCCGCACCTGGGGGAAGTGCCGTGTCAGGTACTCCACCAGTTTCAGGCCGTCACCGTAGGGTGAATCGCCGGGCATGTTGAAGTCGGTGATGACCAGGTCCACGCGGGTGGATTCCAGCAGGCTGATTAAAGCGTTGGAGCACACGGCCTCTCCGACCACGCGAAAGCGCTCGTTACGCTCGATCAGCTCCCTGACCCCGACCAGTACGATGGGGTGATCGTCGGCAATAACTACGTTGAGGATTTCCATGGGTGTTTATCCAGAGTGAAATTATTCGAGGGCATCGAGTAGAGCATTCAGTTGAGCCAGGTTCTGCCGGACCTCGAGGGCCAAGGCAGGGGTGATGGCCATGCCGGTCAAGCGGCACTCCAGCTCGACAAACGCAGTGGCCATGCCAGCCGCCTGCACCGCGCCCAGGGCGCCGGCCATGCTGTGCAGTTGCTGGGCCACGGCGTTGGCATCGTTCCGGTTCATCGCCGCCAGGGTGGCGTGGACGTCCTGGCGCAGCGTGCTGACAAACAACTCACGCATTTTCGGCGACAGCTGTGGCAGTTCGACGGGCGCCGGCAGGGCGACCTGGCACTGTTGCTCCAACTGCGCGCGCAAGGTGGCCAGGTTCAGCGGCTTGACCATCCAGGCGTTCATGCCGACGGCGGCGCAGCGCTCGCCTTCTTCGCGCAGGGCGTTGGCGGTGATGCCGATAATCGGCAGCTGGGCGTCTTGCTGGCGCAGGGCTTCGGTCAATTGGTAGCCGTTCATCACGGGCATGTTGACGTCGGTGAGGACCAGGTCAAACCGTCCCGGCAGCCATTGGGCCAGCGCCTGTTCGCCGTTGGCGGTGAGCGTCACCGCGCAGCCCAGGGCTTCCAGTTGCTCCTTGATGATCGCCGCGTTGATCGCGTTGTCTTCGGCCACCAGCACGTGCAGGTTCAGGTCGTGGCGCGTGGCCGCCGGGGCGGGGCGGCTGGCGTTGGCACCTGGCTGCGCCAGGTCAATCGCCCAGGCAATGGCACGGATGTCATGGGCATCGACGGCCCAATCTGCACCCGTGGGTTGTGCGGGGTTCGGCCCGCCGGGTTCGGCGATGAGCCGGGGGCCTGGCCAGGCGGGGCTGTTGGCGGTGGGCAGCAGGTCCACCAGCAACGCCGAGGCGGGCGCGGGTTCAGCCGTCACGAGGCGGCTGTCGAGGCCGAGGCGGTTGAGCCAGCCGGTGACGTGCTGCGCCAGTTCGGCGATCGGGGCGCGTACGTAGACGGCGGGTGTGCCCGGGCTGAACGCGGGGCAATCGGCCAGGGCGCCCGGTAGCGCTTCCAGCGCGAGTTGCAGGGTGAAGCTGCTGCCCAGCCCGGGTTCGCTGACCAGGTTCAGCTGGCCGTGCATCAACTCACACAACCATTTGCAGATCGCCAGGCCCAACCCGGCGCCGGCCTGGCTGGTGGCATCGTTGACCTGATAGAACGGGTCGAACAGTTGTTGCTGTTGTTCCTGGGAAATGCCGACGCCCGAGTCACTCACCTGCCACTGTACCTGCACCAGGCCGTCCACTGGTTCCGCCACCCTTACGCGCAGCACCACGCGGCCGTAATCGGTGAACTTGATCGCGTTGCTCAACAGGTTGTTGAGGATCTGGCGAATGCGCAGCGGGTCGCCGCGCAACTGGTTGGGCAGCGCCGGGTCGATGCAGGCATACAGTTGCAGGCCCTTGGCCTGGGCAAAGGCGCTGTAGGTGCGCACGCTGTCTTCGGTCAGCTCCAGCGGGCAGAAGTCCTGGCATTCAAGGGTCATCTGCCCGGCCTCGATCTTCGACACATCCAGCACGTCGCTAATCAGTTGAAACAAGGTGGCCGAGGAGCGCTGGATGGTGTGCAGGTAATCCTGCTGGCGCGGGGCGAGTGGGGTGAGGCCGAGCAATTCCAGGGTGCCCAGTACGCCGTACAGCGGGGTGCGGATTTCATGGCTCATGGTCGCGAGGAAGCGGCTCTTGGCCTGGTTCGCCGAGTCGGCGGCGTGGCGCGCGTCTTCCAGGGCGGCGGCGTCTTCCACATGCCGGGTCACATCATGCAGCGCACACAGCCAGGCATCCTGGCCCTGGTAACGGGTGGGCACGAAGGCCACGTGCAGGTGGCAGCCGGCGATCTCCAGGTGCGCCTGGCCAGGTTGGGTGGGCGGCTGTTGCTGGAGCAAGTCGATCAGTTGGTGGGTGTCGTGCCACTGTTGGGCACGTCGGTTCTCCAGGAGCACGCGGTGATCGTTGCGGCGGATCACGCACAGGCCGGTGGGCGCGGTGTCGATCACCGCGCGGCTGAACGCTTCGCTCTCGGCGATGCTGGCGTGTGCTTGCTGGGCGGGCAGCACCACTTCGCTGGTGTACCAGCGGTTGACCACGCGGCTGCCGGCAAGCGCCGCCAGCACCAGGGCCACCAGGCACAGCAAGGGCCATAGGGCGAAGTCGAGGAAGCTCGCGATACTGATGACGTAGATCGCCGTCCAGTGCTGCGCGCCGGCGCTGATGAGCTTGAACACCAGGCCGTCGCGGGTGAAGTTGACCCCTTCATGCAGCACCTGGCCAGGCTTGAGGGTGCCCGTCAGGACCGCGCCGGCAGGGGTTATCAAGGTGAAATCATCGTAGATCGACCATTGCATCAACCGCTCGATATTGTTGACTTGCGCCAGTTTCAGCAGCGAAGCCACGACCACCCAGGTATTGGCGCCCTCGATGCTCAGGGCGGTCGACGCCAGGTCGATATCGACGTAGGCCAACAGGGTCGGTGCGCCTTTGTCGTCTGTGTAGGGTTGCCACTGCACCTGATGTTCGTTCTGCGGGGTGTTCTGTGCGTGCAGTTGCGCGTTCAGTCGGGTCATGGCCTCGACCAGCGCGCCGATTTCGTTCTGCCCCGCGCCACGCAAGCGCCCGGCGGCGGGCACGGTCACGTCGTAGTTGTCCGGGCCATTGAGCAGGACCACCTGGGGCGCCTGATAGTGCGACGCGGCCCAGAACGCGCTGTAGTAGGCCGAGAGGTAGGTGCCGAGGGCGAAGACCTTGGGGTATTGCTCGGCGGCGATCTTGTCCGGGTTGATCTTCAGGCTGTAGGGCAGGGAGAACGGCAGCCCGCGCCCTTCAAAGATATTCGGCCCGGCCTCGGGCAGCGGCTTCTGCACATAGGGCGGCAGCATGGCCGAGGGGTTGAGTGTGTCCTTGACGCTTTCCCGCGAGATGTTCTGCAGGAAATCTTCCTGCTCCTGGATATTTTCCATCAGCCGGGCGAAGTGGAACTGGAAGGTGTCGTGCTGTTCGTCGATCACACGCTGCACCCCCAGGTAACTGATGCCCAGCAACAGCAGGACCAGGGCGCCGAGCACCATCAGGCCTTTGTTCAGGCGCAACGAACTGCGCGCCAGCTTCTCCAGGAAGGCGTTGGGATGGGGCATTAGAAGGGACAGCCTTTGGACACAATGACCTCGGTGGCAAGCGACGTACGTCAACAGCCGGCTGCGGGTCAATACACGTTCGCCGGCCCGTCGTGGGTCAGCAATTGCTGGAATTGATCCGAAGACACGGCGTGAGAGATCAGGAAACCCTGGACCTGAGTGCAGTCGATCTTACGCAACAGCGCAAGTTCTTGCGCAGTTTCCACACCTTCGGCCACCACCGTCAGGCCCAATTGGCGCCCCAGGCTGACAATACTGGTGAGCGCCTGGGCCATTTCTTCGTTGGCGTTGCAGCCCTGCACCAGCGCGCGGTCGATCTTCAATTCGGTAAACGGCGCCGACACCAGGTTCATGTACGAACTGTAGCCCTTGCCGAAATCGTCCTGGGACAGGCCAAAGCCCTTGATGCGCAAACGGCAGGCGCCGGCGTAGAAGTTGCTGATGTCGTCGGGCACCGAGCATTCCATCAGTTCGAAGCAGATCCGCGCGGGCAGGCCCTCATGCGCGTGGACGAAGGCGAGGATGCGGTCCGGCAGGTCATGGCTGTTGAGCAGGTGGGTGGGCAGGTTGACCGAGACCGGGATGTCATAGCCCTCTTGGCGCCACGTGGCTTGGGCGGCGATGGCCTGTTCCAGTATCCGCCAGAGCAGGCGTTCTTCCAGGTTGAAGGCGATTAGCGCGGGCAGGAACAGGCCTGGCAGCAGCGTGCCGTGCTCGGGATGAATCCAGCGCACCAGCGCTTCGGCGGCGACGATACGGCCATTGTTCAGGGCTTTCTTGGGTTGGAACCACGCTTGCAGCTCGCCGTTATCCAAGGCGTTCAACAGGCTCTGGCGATCAATGCCGGGTTGGGTTTCGGCCGGTGCGGTGTGGCGCAGCGCCTGCAATTGGTCGATCAGGCAGCGCAGGGCAGCGGCATTCACCGGTTTGGAAATCAACCCGATGACCTTCACTTGCAGGTTGCTCGCCACCAGGCTGGCGCCCATCAGCATGCGCCGGGAGGCGGCGCTCATGATCGCCAGCGCCGGTCGCGAGGGTTGCGCGGCCAGGCCCTGGATAAACTGCACGCCGTCCATGCCCGGCATCAGCAGGTCGGTGAGCACCAGGTCATAGTCGCGCTTTTTCAGGCAGGCCAAGGCTTCTTCGCCGTCCTTGGCGCACTCCAGGTGAAAATCCCCCAGCTCGTTGAACAGGTTTTGCAAATACAGGTGTTGGAAGGGATGGTCTTCGACAATCAGGATGCTACAGGGCTTCATAAACGACTCGTTCGTAGGGAGCCAGGGCACTGAACAAGGCTCGCAGCGTAAAAGGTTTGACCAGGCACTGGTTCATGCCAGCCGCCAGGCACAAGGCGTCCTCACCGCGCAGGGCGTTGGCGGTGGCGCCGATGATCGGGGTGGTGCAACCCAGGTTGCGCAGGGCTTCGGCCAGTTCGTAGCCGTTGAGCCTGGGCATGTTGACGTCGGTGAGCACGATGTCGAAGGCGCCGTCGTGCCAGCGTGACAGGGCTTCTTCACCATCGCTGCTCAAGACCACGGTGCAGCCCAGCTCTTCGAGTTGGTCGCGCAGAATCAGTTGGTTGATGACGTTGTCTTCGGCCACCAGGATGTGCAGGTGCAACGGGCGCAGGTCGCGTAGGTCGCCTGACGCCGACGGCAGGGCCACCTGGCCGCCCTGGGCTTGGTGAACCGCCTGGTGGATGGCTTGCAGATCATTGAGGTTGACCTTCCAGCCGCCGCCCGTGAACTGCGGTGCAAATGCACCCTCGCCGCTGGCGATAACCCGCGGCCCGTGCCAGGGCGCGCTGAAGGCGGATTCGATGGGGCCGGGATGCAGCTCCAGGAGCACGCCGTTGTCGGCCAGCGCCAGGCAGGACGGCACGCCGATCTGCGGCCGGGCGCCCCAGCGGCGCAGCCAGCCACAGGCGCTCTCGGCCAGTTCGCGCACCGGCGAGATCACGTAGACGATCTCTGCCGCCAACTCGTTCAGGTGCGCAGCCGTAGCACTGGCGCAGGGTTGCTCCAACGGCAGGGTCAGGGAAAAACTGCTGCCCAGGCCGGGCTCGCTGACCGTGCGCAGAGTGCCGTTCATCAAGTGGGTCAGGCGCAGGCAGATAGGCAGGCCGAGGCCGGTGCCCGCGACCACGTTGGTGTTGCCTTCGGTCTGGTAGAACGGCTCGAAGATCAACGCCTGGTCGGCCGGCGCAATGCCTTTGCCGGTGTCCGAGACTTGCCATTGCAGGCACACCCGCTCGCCTTCGCGGCTGAGCAGCTTGACCCGCAGCACCACGCGCCCGGAGTCGGTGAACTTGACGGCGTTGCTCAGCAGGTTGTTGAGGATCTGCCGCACGCGGCTGACGTCGCCGATCAGCCGTTCCGGCAAGTGTGGGTCGAGGCAGGCGTACAGTTGCAAACCCTTGCTGTGCGCGGCGGCGGCGTAGCCTTGTACCGCTTCCAGCACCAGGGCGGGCACGGAGAATTCGCTCAGCTCCAGGGCCAGTTGCCCGGCTTCGATCTTGGACACGTCCAGCACATCGCAGATCAATTGCAACAGGGTCGCGGAGGAACCTTCGATGGCCCGCAGGTAGCTTTTCTGTTGCGCGTCCAGGCGCGTGCGGGCCAGCAGTTCCAGGGTGCCGAGCACGCCGTAGAGCGGCGTGCGGATTTCATGGCTCATGGTCGCGAGGAACAGGGTCTTGGCTTCGTTGGCGGTGTCGGCGGCCTGGCGCGCCTGTTCCAGCGCCGCTTCGATCTGGGTGCGTGCGCTGATGTCGCTGAAGGCGCAGAGCAACACGTCTTCACCTTTGTAGCGCGTGGGTGCGCAACTCAGGTACAGATGGCGGCCATCGGCGGTCTCGAAGTAGTCCGTGAGGCACGGCGTGCAGGGGTCGAAAGCACCCTCGATCCAACCGGCGCCCAGTTGTTCGCTGCTCTGGCCGAGCCAGTGTTGGGCGAGGGTGTTTTCCAGCACCACCTGACCGTCGGTGCGGCGCAGCACGCAGAGGGCCACGGGGGCGGTCTGGATCACGTCGCGGCTGAACAGCTCGCTTTCCACCAGCGCCTGGATGCGATGGATCGCGGGTTTGATAAAACGGTGCTCCAGGCGCCGGGTCAGCAGGCACACCAGGCTGATGCTCAGCAGGCAGAACAGCAGCGCACCGCTGATTTGCGGCCACAAGGCCCACAGCACTGCGCGCAGGTCGATGGAGTAGGTGAGTTGCCAGTCCGAGGATTTCAGCTGTTTGCGCAACACCAATTGCTCGGGCAACCAGCCGCTGCCGACAAAGCCGAAGAAGTCCTGTTGCCGCAGCAGCGGCAGGTTTTGCCCGGGCGGGGGGTTGTGGCTGTTGGTGAACAGCGGCATGCCCTGGGCGTTGAACATGGTGAACTCACCGGCGCTGTGGTCGTTGAGGGCATTGGAGACTTCGCGGTCGTCCATTTCCAGGCCGAGCCAGCCGGACTGCGGGTCGCGCTCGTCCAGGCGAATGAAGATGTACAGCTGCGAATGCCCGTCGCTGGCGTGGGTCAGCCACAGTTCGCGCAAGGCGTCCTGATGCTTGAGGGCTTGCAGTTGGCCGAGCATCGCCGGGGGGAAATCGGCGGCCGCCGGGGTGGTGTCGTACAGCCGCGACACCTGGGCGGCGCTGCTGACATAGAGCAGGTTGAGCTGCTTGTCCCGCAAATAATCGCGCATGCGCTGGGTCAGCCAGATGCTCCATTGCCGGCCCGGCGTTTGCCCCAGCAGCAGGCGGATTTCTTCATCGGAGACCGGCAGGCCCGATTCGGCCTCTCGTGTGGCCGACAGGCTGAGGCTCTCCAGCAGCGCCTCGCGGGTGGTGAAAAACGTATGCGCCTCGGCGATGGCGCTGCTCATGTAGCTGCGCCGCTGGGAGACTTCGTTGTTGAAGGTAAACAGCAAAAAGCTGTACACGCCGCCGAGAATGCCCACCAGCAGCACCAGGGCAAACACACGCAAGAGGCGGCGTGCGGCATAGGGCGTGGAAAGGACCGGACTGATTTGATGGAGGACATTCTTTAATCGCATCCCGGCACTGTAGGGACGGGGGGAGGTAGGAGAAATCAGACGATCCTTAGAACCGTCCCGCGGAATTACCAAGCAAGCTAATTATTCCATTTGACATTCGCTGCCTAAGCAGTAACATCTCGTCACACATTCACTGCTTAGGCAGTAATAAGGTGACTTCCCAATGAAACACTTCACCCCCGACAACTTCCACAACTGCCACCTCGGCCTGTTGCTGGGCCGCGCCGCACTGCTCAAAGACCGGATTATCGACACCCATATGGAGCCGTACGGCATCACCGCCGCGCAGTTCAAGGTGTTGGTCATCATGGCGCTGTACGGCATCGACACTCCGGCCGAGCTGTGCCGCCACCTGTCCCTGGACAGCGGCTCGATGACCCGCATGCTCGACCGCCTGGAGCAGAAGGGCTTGCTCGAACGCCAACGCTCGGCCCAGGACCGTCGCCAAGTGCAACTGGTGCTGACGGCCGAAGGCCAGAAACTTGCGGACACCTTGCCCCACGTTGGCACCGAAGCCCTGAACCAGTTGGCCGGCTCTCTGGAGCCCGGCGAACTGGCAGACCTGGAACGCATCCTCAAGAAAATTCTGATAGCCGCAGGTGACTCCATCACCCTGCTGCGGGTAGGTAAAGAATGAACACACGCGCCCTTTGCCTGGTGCTGGTGGCCATGAGCATGGCCGGTTGCGCCAACTTCAGCGGCCTCGACACCCAGGGCCAGCGCCTCGACACGAATACCCTGCAAGCCGGTAAATCCCTGAGCGGCGTGACGCTGTCGCCCGCCGCCTGGCCGAGCGCCGACTGGTGGAAAAGCCTTGGCGACCCACAACTCGACGGCCTGATCGCCGAGGCCCTGCAAAACAGCCCGGACATGCAAGTCGCCAGCGCCCGCGCCCATCAGGCCGAAGCCGCAGCGTTTGCCGCCGATGCCGCACGCATGCCGACCCTGGACGCCAGCGCCGGTGTGAGCCGCTCGCGCCTGGCCAAGGACAAAGATCCGCTGGGGCAGGGCGATGCCTACGCCACCGTGCGAAATATCGGCGCCAGCTTCAGTTACAACTTCGACCTGTGGGGTGGCCAGCGCGCCGCCTGGGAAGCCGCGCTGGGCCAGGCCCGCGCTGCCGAAGTCGACCAGCAGGCCGCACGCCTGACCCTGGCCGCCAACGTGGCCAAGGCCTACAGCGACCTGGGCCAGGCGCATATCGTGCGTGACCTGGCCAATGACGACCTCAAGCGCACCCGGCAGATGCTCGACCTCGGCAAGCGTCGCCTGAACTCGGGCATCGACAGCCAATACCAGTACCAGCAGACCGAAAGCCTGGAAGCCAGCTCGCAATCGCAATTGATCGACGCGGAAAAACAACTGGCCAGCGCCAAGATCGCCCTGGCGGTGTTGCTCGGCAAAGGCCCCGACCGTGGCGGCGAGTTGAGCCGCCCCAACGTGCTTAAACCAAGCGCCGTCGCCGTGCCGTCGGTACTGCCCGCCGAACTGCTCGGCCGACGCCCCGACCTGATCGCCGCGCGTTGGCGTGTCGAGGCCGCGAGCAAGAACATCGCCGCGAGCAAAACCCGCTTCTACCCCAACCTCAACCTGAGCGCGAGCGCCGGGGCCGAGTCGTTGCTGGGGGATGCGATGTTTGGTTCGGCCAGCCGTTTCTTCAGCATTGCGCCGACGATCTCCTTGCCGATCTTCGACGGCGGCCGTCTGCGCGCCGACCTCGATGCCCGCGACGCCGACTACGACCTGGCCGTGGCCCAGTACAACAAAACCCTGGTGCAAGCCTTGGGTGACATTGGCAACGCCATCACCCAGCTGCGCGACACCGGCCGGCAGATCCAGGCCCAGCAACACGCTGCCGACATCGCCCAGCAGTCCTACGACACCGGCGTGCAGCGCTACAGCTCGGGCATCGGCAACTACCTGGATGTGCTGAGCATCGAGCAGCAATTGCTGCAGGCCCAGCGCCAGTTGGCAACGCTCAACGCAGCGCAGATCGATCTGTCGATTCAATTGATGCAGGCCCTGGGTGGCGGGTTCAACGCCGCAAATGTGGCCGCGGCCACCCCAGCCACGCGTACGGAATAATTTGAGGTAATCGTCATGGCCACTGCCGACAGCAACACCGCAACAGCGCAAGACAACAACCCACGCAAACGCAAGGTCATGCTGATCGGCCTGGCGCTGATCGTCATCCTCGGCGTCGCCGGCGTATGGGCCTGGCACGAACTCTACGGGCGCTTCAGTGAAAGCACCGACGACGCCTACGTGAACGGCAACGTGGTGGAAATCACCCCGCTGGTCACCGGCACCGTGGTCAGCATCGGCGCCGATGATGGCGACCTGGTCCACGAAGGCCAGGTGCTGGTCAACTTCGACCCCAACGACGCCGCCGTCGGCCTGCAAAGTGCCGAGGCCAACCTGGCGCGCACGGTGCGCCAGGTGCGTGGTTTGTACAGCAACGTCGATGGCATGAAAGCCCAGGTCAACGCACAGAAAGCCGATGTGCAAACCGCCCAGGACAACTTCAACCGGCGTAAAACCCTGGCCCAGGGCGGGGCGATTTCCCAGGAAGAACTGTCCCACGCCCGTGACAGCCTGACGGCGGCAAAAAACGCGCTGACCAACCTTGAGCAGCAACTGAAAACCACCAATGCGCTGGTAGATGACACCGTGATCTCGTCCCATCCGGACGTGCAAGCCGCCGCCGCGCAATTGCGCCAGGCCTACCTGACCAATGCGCGCAGCACCTTGATTGCACCGGTCACCGGCTACGTGGCCAAGCGCACCGTGCAACTGGGCCAGCGCGTACAGCCAGGCACGGCGCTGATGGCGGTGATCCCGCTGAACCAGCTGTGGATCGACGCCAACTTCAAGGAAACCCAGCTGCGCGACATGCGCATCGGCCAGCCGGTGGACATCGAGTCGGACATCTACGGCAGCGACGTGAAGTTCAGCGGCACCATCGACAGCCTCGGCGCGGGCACCGGCAGTGCGTTTGCCCTGTTGCCGGCGCAGAACGCCACCGGTAACTGGATCAAGATCGTGCAGCGGGTGCCGGTGCGCATCCACATCAATGCCGAAGAATTGGCCAAGCATCCGCTGCGGGTGGGCTTGTCCACCGTGGTCAATGTGGACCTGCACGACCAGAGCGGCCCGGTGCTGGCGCAACAGGCGCCGCAAAAAGCCTCGTTCAGCACCACCGTGTATGACCGCCAACTCGCCGAAGCCGACGCCATGATTACCCAGTTGATCCATGACAACAGCCTCGCCGCGCCCAAGGCTGTGCAACGCTGATGAGCAATAACGCCTCCTTCACGCCACCCAGCCTGTTGATGGCCACTATTGGCCTGTCGCTGGCGACCTTTATGCAGGTGCTCGACACCACCATCGCCAACGTGGCCTTGCCGACGATTTCCGGCAACCTCGGCGTGAGTTCGGAGCAGGGCACCTGGGTCATCACCTCGTTTGCGGTGAGCAACGCCATCGCCTTGCCGCTCACCGGTTGGCTGAGCCGCCGGTTTGGCGAGGTGAAGCTGTTCCTCTGGGCGACGATCCTGTTTGTGCTGGCGTCGTTCCTCTGCGGTATTTCCACTTCAATGCCCGAGCTGATTGGTTTTCGGGTGCTGCAAGGCTTGGTCGCCGGGCCGTTGTACCCGATGACCCAGACGTTGCTGATCGCGGTCTACCCACCGGCCAGGCGCGGCATGGCCCTGGCGTTGCTGGCGATGGTCACGGTGGTGGCGCCGATTGCCGGGCCGATCCTCGGCGGCTGGATCACCGACAGCTACAGCTGGCCGTGGATCTTCTTTATCAACGTGCCCATCGGCATCTTTGCGGTGATGGTGGTGCGTTCGCAGTTGAAGAAACGCCCGGTGGTCACCAGCCACCAACCGATGGATTACGTCGGGCTGCTGAGCTTGATCGTCGGCGTGGGTGCGTTGCAGATCATCCTCGACAAGGGCAATGACCTGGACTGGTTCGAGTCCAACTTCATCATCATCGGTGCGGCGATTTCGGTGATTGCCCTGGCGGTGTTCATCATCTGGGAACTCACCGACAAGCACCCGGTGGTCAACCTGCGGTTGTTTGCCTACCGCAACTTTCGCATCGGCACCATTGTGTTGATCCTCGGTTATGCGGGCTTCTTTGGCATCAACCTGATCCTGCCGCAGTGGCTGCAAACCCAGATGGGCTACACCGCGACCTGGGCCGGCCTGGCGGTGGCGCCGATTGGCATCCTGCCGGTGTTGATGTCGCCGTTCGTGGGCAAGTACGCGCACAAGTTCGACCTGCGCTTGCTGGCGGGCCTGGCGTTCCTGGCGATTGGCTTGAGCTGCTTTATGCGCGCGGGCTTCACCAACCAGGTGGACTTCCAGCACATCGCCCTGGTGCAGCTGTTCATGGGCATCGGCGTGGCGCTGTTCTTTATGCCGACCTTGAGCATCCTGATGTCCGATTTGCCGCCGCACCAGATCGCCGACGGCGCTGGCCTGGCGACGTTCCTGCGGACCCTGGGCGGCAGCTTTGCGGCATCGCTGACCACCTGGATCTGGATTCGCCGGGCGGACCAGCATCATGCGTACATGAGCGAAAACATGACCACCTACGACTCGGCCACGCGCGATGCCTTACAGGCGCTCGGTGGGGCAGGGCAGAAGGCCTACACGCAGCTGGACCAGATCCTCACCAGCCAGGCGTACATGATGTCCACCGTGGATTACTTCACGTTGCTGGGGTGGATGTTCATGGGGTTGATGTTGCTGGTGTGGTTGGCGAAGCCGCCGTTTACGGCGAAGGCGGGGCCAGCGGCAAGCGGCCACTGATTCCGGGAGTGTGGAATACAATCCCATGTGGGAGCGGGCTTGCTCGCGAAGGCGGTGGTTCAGTCGATACATAAGTTGACTGA
>NZ_JANLGL010000134.1:0-16956 GCF_024655625.1 Pseudomonas sp. 18.1.10 | reverse complement strand
ACTGACACACCGCATTCGCGAGCAAGCCCGCTCCCACACAAGCCCGCTCCCACATGATCGTTGTTCCCACAATTGATTGGGTTTACCGCCGATGCCACTCAGGCGCCTGCCAGACGCGACGCTTTTCTGCCACACTTGCCGGCCGTGCCTATATAGATAACCGTCAAGTACCTGATGACTGACCAAGCGCCCACTATCGACCAACTGCTCAAAACCCTCGATCACGCCATGCTCGCCGACCGCCACCGCTTGCGTCGGCAGTTGCTGGAGCTGCGCAAGAAGCCCGACGAGGACAAGTTGGCGCAGTGGGTGGCGCGCATGCAGGCGTCCTGCGCCCAGGTCACGGCGCGCCGCGCCAGCCTGCCGGTGATCCGTTACGACGACAGCCTGCCGATTGCCGCCAAGCGCGACGAGATCAAAGCGGCGCTGAACAAGCACCAGGTGCTCATCATTGCCGGTGAAACCGGCTCGGGTAAAACCACGCAGTTGCCGAAGATCTGCCTGGAGATCGGTCGCGGCCAATTCGGCCTGATCGGTCACACCCAGCCGCGCCGGATCGCCGCGCGCAGCGTCGCCAGCCGGGTTGCCGAAGAGTTGGCCACGCCGCTGGGCGCACTGGTCGGCTATCAGGTGCGCTTTGAAGACCAGAGCGATTCCAACACCCTGATTAAGCTGATGACCGACGGCATCCTGCTGGCAGAAACCCAGAACGACCGCTACCTGGAACGCTACGACACAATCATCGTCGACGAAGCCCACGAACGCAGCTTGAACATCGACTTCCTGCTGGGTTACCTGAAGACTCTGTTGCCGCGCCGCCCGGACCTGAAAGTCATCATTACCTCGGCGACTATCGACCTGGAGCGCTTCTCCAAGCACTTCGACGATGCGCCGATTGTCGAGGTGTCGGGCCGCACCTTCCCGGTGGACACCTGGTACCGCCCGCTGACCCTGGAGCAGGACGAGGAGGGCAACCGCGTCGAGGACGACCTCACCGTCGACCAGGCGATCCTCGCCACCCTCGATGAAATCGCCGCCTACGAGCGCAGCGAGCGCCGCAGCCCTGGCGACGTGCTGGTGTTCTTGCCCGGCGAGCGCGAGATTCGCGACGCCGCCGAGATGCTGCGCAAGGCTCAGCTCAAGCACACCGAAATTTTGCCGTTGTACGCGCGCCTGTCACCGGCCGAACAGCAGCGGATTTTCCAGTCCCATCCGGGCCGGCGTGTGGTGCTCGCGACCAACGTCGCGGAAACCTCGCTGACCGTGCCGGGCATCCGTTATGTGATCGACAGCGGCACCGCGCGCATCAGCCGCTACAGCTACCGCGCCAAGGTGCAGCGCCTGCCCATCGAGGCGATTTCCCAGGCCAGCGCCAACCAGCGTAAAGGCCGCTGCGGCCGGGTCGAGCCGGGGATCTGCATCCGCTTGTACAGCGAAGAAGACTTTATCGGCCGCCCGGAATTTACCGACCCGGAAATCCTGCGCACCAACCTCGCTGCCGTGATCCTGCAGATGCTGCACCTGCGCCTTGGCGAAATCACCGACTTCCCGTTTATCGAACCGCCCGACGGTAAGGCCATCAGCGACGGTTTCAACCTGCTGCAAGAACTCTCGGCCGTGGACCGCAACAGCCAGCTCACGCCGTTGGGCCGCCAGTTGGCACGCCTGCCGGTGGACCCGCGCATGGGCCGCATGCTGCTGGAAGCGGCCAAGCTTGGCAGTTTGCAGGAAGTGCTGATCGTCGCCAGCGCCATGTCGATCCAGGACCCGCGTGAGCGTCCGCCGGAGCGTCAGCAAGCTGCCGACCAGGCCCACGCACAATGGAAAGACGCGGATTCGGACTTCGCCGGGTTGGTCAATCTATGGCGCGGCTTTGAAGAGCAGCGCCAGGCGCTGACTGCCAGCCCGCTGCGCAACTGGTGTCGCAAGAACTTCCTCAACTATTTGCGCCTGCGCGAATGGCGCGACTCCCATCGCCAGCTCAGCCTGATCTGCCGCGACATGCAACTGACGATCAACAAAGAACCGGCGGATTTTCCGAAACTGCACAAGGCGGTGCTGTCCGGCCTGCTCAGCCAGATCGGGCAGAAGACCGAAGACGGCGATTACCTCGGTGCACGCCAGCGGCGCTTCTGGATTCATCCGTCGTCGGGCATCGGCAAGAAGCGTCCGCAATGGCTGATGACCGCCGAGCTGGTGGAAACCACCAAGCTGTATGCGCGCATGGTCGCCAAGATCGACGCCGATTGGATCGAGCCGCTGGCTGGGCACTTAATCAAGAAGAACCACTTCGAACCGCACTGGGAGAAGAAGCGCGGCCAAGTGGTGGCATTTGAGCAGATCACCCTGTTCGGGCTGATCGTGGTCGGGCGCCGGCCGGTGCATTACGGGCCGATTGACCCGGTGGTGTCGCGCGAGTTGTTTATCCGCGAAGGCCTGGTGCGCGGCGAGATTCAGTCGCGGGCCAAGTGCCTGACCGCCAACCAGCAACTGCTCGAGCAGCTCGACGAACTGGAAGCCAAGGCGCGCCGGCGCGACATCCTCGCCGACGAAGAAACCCTGTACGCCTTCTACGATGCGCGCTTGCCGGCGGAGATCCACCAGACCGCGACCTTTGACAGCTGGTACAAGGTCCACAGCCAGAAAGACCCACAGCTGCTGATAATGCGCGAAGAAGACGTGCTGGCCCGCGAGGCCAGTGAAGTCACCGCCGCGCATTACCCGGACACGCTGCACCTGGGCGATCTGGCCCTGGCCTTGAGTTACCACTTCGAACCCAACCACCCGCGCGACGGCGTGACCCTGCGCGTGCCCGCGCCGCTGCTGCCGGCGTTGCCACCGGAGCGCCTGGAATGGCTGGTGCCGGGACTGATCGAGGCCAAGTGCATCGCCCTGGTGCGCAACCTACCCAAGGCACTGCGCAAGAACTTCGTGCCGGTGCCGGATTTCGTCAAGGCTGCCCTGCAACGCATCGAATTCGGCCAGGGCTCGCTGCCCCAGGCGCTGGGGCGTGAGCTGCTGCGCATGACCGGCGCGCGGGTCAGCGATGAAGCCTGGGCCGAGGCCGCGCAGCAGGTGGACAACCACCTGAAGATGAACCTGGAAGTGGTCGATGGCCAAGGCAAGTTCCTTGGCGAAGGCCGCGACCTGGCCGAGCTGACCGCGCGCTTCGCCGAAGCCAGCCAGGCGGCGTTGGCCGTGCCGCAAACCGCGAAAAGCCAGCAGCCGGTGGAAGCCAAGGTGTTCGCCGCCGTCGCCGAGAAGACTCAGCAGAAGATTGCCGGCCTGTCGATGACGGTCTATCCGGCACTGGTGGAAGAAAACGGCACGGTCAAGGAAGGGCGTTTCTCCACGGCCGCCGAAGCTGAATTCCAGCATCGCCGCGCATTGCAACGCTTGCTGATGCAGCAACTGGCGGAACCGGCCAAATTCCTGCGCGGCAAATTGCCCGGTCTGACGGAGTTGAGCCTGATGTACCGCGAGCTGGGGCGTATTGACGCCCTGGTGGAAGATATCCTGCTGGCTAGCCTCGACACCTGCGTATTGGAGGGCGAAGCCAGCCTGCCGCGCGATGGTGCCGGTTTGGCTGCCCTGGCCGAGCGCAAGCGTGGCAGCTGGACTGAACACGCCGAGCGCCTGGCACGCTTGACCCTGGAAGTGCTGAAGCTCTGGCACACGCTGCAAAAACGCTTCAAAGGCAAGATCGACCTGGCCCAGGCCGTGGCCTTGAACGATATCAAGCTGCAACTGAGCCATCTGGTGTACCCCGGTTTTGTCCGCGAAACCCCGGCGCAGTGGTTCAAGGAACTGCCGCGTTACCTCAAGGCCATCGAACTGCGCCTGGAGAAACTGCCAAGCCAGGTGCAAAAGGACCGGGTGTGGAGCGGCGAGTTGGGCGGTTTGTGGGCGCAGTACGAGAACCGCCTGAAAAAGCACGCCCAGGAAGGCAAGCGCGACCCGCAGCTGGAGCTGTACCGCTGGTGGCTGGAGGAATATCGGGTGTCGTTGTTTGGCCAGCAGTTGGGCACCAAGGTGCCGATTTCCGACAAGCGCCTGAGCAAGCAATGGAGCCTGGTCGAGGCCTGAGACCTGCCTCGGTTCCCAAGGCAAAACAGATCCAATGTGGGAGCGGGCTTGCTCGCGAATGCGGTGTTTCAGCTGTGCATGTGGTGACTGACCCACCGCTTTCGCGAGCAAGCCCGCTCCCACAATGGATCTAGGGCGCCTCTGAGAATTCAGCGCTTATCCGGGAGATAGCGCCAACTTCCGAGGTTTGTGGCAAACTTCGCGCCTATAAATGCCGGGATCGCCGGTTTGGGCTGGCTGCTACAGCCACGGCGCGATGGAATAAAGCGATGCCAGTTTGATGTCCGCCGGGCGGAATAAAACTACTTAAAGTTTGGTACGACGGTACCAATATCTTCTGCCTGACAGATTTAGAGGAACGACCGTGCATAACGTCGTCATCAGCGGCACTGGCCTGTACACCCCTGCCAACAGCATCTCCAACGAAGAGCTGGTGCAGTCCTTCAATACCTACGTGCAACAGTTCAACAGCGATAATGCTGACGCCATCGAGCGCGGTGAAGTGCAGGCGCTGACGGAATCCAGCGCCGCCTTCATCGAAAAAGCCTCGGGTATCAAGAGCCGCTTCGTGATGGACAAGGAAGGCATCCTCGATCCCAAGCGCATGGCCCCGCGCCTGCCTGAGCGCAGCAACGACGAATGGTCGGTGCTCTGCCAGATGGCCGTCGGCGCTGCCGAGCAGGCCCTGCAACGTGCCGGCAAGACCGCCGCCGACATCGACGGTGTGATCGTCGCCTGTTCCAACTTGCAGCGCGCCTACCCGGCCATCGCCATCGAAGTCCAGGAAGCCCTGGGCATCGCGGGTTTCGGTTTTGACATGAACGTGGCGTGTTCTTCGGCCACCTTTGGCATCCAGAACGCTGCTAACAGCATCGCGCTGGGCCAGGCCCGGGCGATCTTGATGGTCAACCCGGAAGTCTGCACCGGCCACCTGAATTTCCGTGACCGTGACAGCCACTTCATCTTTGGCGATGCGGCCACCGCCGTGATCCTGGAGCGTGCCGACCTGGCGACGTCCGAGCACCAGTTCGACGTGGTCAGCACCAAGCTGCTGACCAAGTTCTCCAATAACATCCGCAACAACTTCGGCTTCCTCAACCGCGCGGCGGAAGAGGGCATCGGTGCGCCGGACAAACTGTTCGTGCAGGAAGGCCGCAAAGTCTTCCGCGACGTGTGCCCGATGGTCGCCGAGCTGATCGGCGTGCACCTGGCGGAAAACCAGCTGGACGTGGCGGACGTGAAGCGGTTCTGGTTGCACCAGGCGAACCTGAGCATGAACCACCTGATCGTGAAAAAACTGCTGGGCCGCGAGGCGACGGTGGAAGAAGCGCCGGTGATTCTTGATACCTACGCGAACACCAGTTCGGCGGGGTCGGTGATTGCGTTTCATAAATATCAGGACGATCTGGCCAAGGGTTCCGTTGCGGTGCTTAGCTCGTTCGGTGCGGGCTATTCGATTGGCAGCGTGATCCTGCGCAAACGCTGATTGGCAGGCCGCTCCCACAGGGGATTGGCGGTGTATTCAGTTTTTAGGCCCGGCCCCACATTGATCGCATTCCTAAAGTGAAATTGAGGTAGACAATGGCAGCAGCCGACGACGCGCACCTGCTTGAACGCCTGCTCAAGGGTGAGCAGCGGGCCTACAAGGAGTTGGTCACCACCTACCAGAGCGCCATGCGCGCGGTGGCCTATGCCATTGTCGGCCAGCGCCATGCCGATGAAATCGTCCAGGATGCCTGGCTGTCGGTGGTGCGCAACCTGTCTAAATTCGAAGGACGTTCCAGCCTCAAGACCTGGCTGCTGACCATCACCGCCAACGCCGCCAAGGGCCGCTACAAGCAGAACCGCCGCGAAGTGCTGCTCGACGATCTGCCTTCACCCCACGGCACCATTGGTGATGATCGTTTTACCCCCGACGATGGCCACTGGGCCGTCGCCCCGTACGCCTGGCACCAGGACACCCCGGAAGCCCTGCTCACCGAGGATGAACTGCGCAACTGCCTGGAACACACCTTGCTGAGCCTGTCGGAGTTGCAAAGCAGCGTGCTGGTCTTGCGTGAACGCCAAGGCCTGGAGTTGGAAGAGATCTGTAATCTTCTGACGCTCTCTCTCTCCAATGTCCGTGTGCTGCTGCATCGAGCACGGCTTAAAGTCTTCGCCACGGTGGAGCATTTTGAGGAAACGGGCGAATGTTGACCTGTAAAGAACAAGTGGCACGTTCCAGTGACTATCTCGATGGGCAACTGACCTTTCGCGAACGCCTGCTGGTGCGTCATCACCTGATGTTTTGCCCGAACTGCCGGCGGTTTATCCGCCAGATGCGCTTGATGCAAGCCACGCTGAAAATACTGCCGGACGAGCCGGTGGGGGATATGGATGCCTTGGCGCAGCAGCTGGCTGCCGAGCGGCTCAAGGATCAGAAAGGCGGGGAATAAGCAGGCTCGCGTGGCGGGATCGAACGGATGATGGGGACCGATCCATCCACGCAAGGCTGTTGCAGCAACCTCGGGCCGTCCTGGCCCAAGGCTTCAAGCACTTACATTTAGAACTTGGCTTCTGCGTCCAGCTGCAAGGTGTTGACCTTGGCATCGCGGTAGTTTGGCGCGCTGGAGTAATCGGCCTTGGTCAGGAAGTAAGTGGCGCCAATGGCGAAGTTCTTGTCGATGTCGTAGCCGACCTTGAACTTGTGACCGCGCGAACCGGTAACACCGCCGGCGAAGTCCGAGTCGGTGAAGCCACCGACCACCGCGTAACGCTGGATGTCGCGGTAGTTG
The DNA here is from genome assembly GCF_024655625.1 of Pseudomonas sp. 18.1.10. NCBI lineage: Bacteria > Pseudomonadati > Pseudomonadota > Gammaproteobacteria > Pseudomonadales > Pseudomonadaceae > Pseudomonas > Pseudomonas sp. 18.1.10. The sequence continues at coordinate 10,096 of NZ_JANLGL010000134.1, read as the reverse complement.
TAGTCCAGGTTCAAGCCAAACACCTTGGACTTGGCACCCACCAACCAGGCCGTGTCCTTGTCGCTTTCAGTGGCTTTGGTGTTTTGCACGTACTGACCGTAGAACGACAACGGTACGGCCAGGCCGCCGACGTCGATCTGGCTGAAGCCTTCATACAAGCGGTATTCGCTGGCATTGCCGGCCACGGTGTTCAGGATGGTTTCCTGTGGGGTCAGGCAGGCGGTGGAGCCGGCTGTAGGGCAGCGGCTGTCTTCGTCGTTCTGGAACGCGTAGACGCTACCGCCCAAGGTCACTTTCAGGTTGTCGGTCACGGCGAAACGCGCGCCCAACTGGCCGGACGTCATGCGCATGTCGTTGCGAAATTGCACGCCTTCGCCGTTGACGTTGTCTTTGAGGCTGTAGTTACCGGCGCTACCGAACAGCTCCGCGCTGCCACCCAGTGGGTATTTATAGGTCAGTGCCAGACCTTCCGGGTTCACGTCGGTGTCCCAGATCACGTCGCCCATGCTGACCCACGGTTGCAGCATCTTGCCGCCGATCACGTGCAGGTTCTTGACCTGGTCTGGGTGGTAGTCGATGTAGCCGAGGTCCAGCCACAGCGCTTTCTTGTTGAAGTAGCCGTCCAGGTCCACGTTGGTGGAACGGGCGTCGTCGCTGCTGCCGGTGGCGATACGGATACCGGTGTCGACTTGCGAGTTGATCTCGGTGTAGGCACCCAGACGGGCCCGCAGGCGCTGGCGATCCTTGTCCTTGCCGCCATTGTTTGGCGAGCCTTCGACCTTGACGGTCTCCTGGCGCACGCGCACGTCGCCTTTGAATTGAGTCTTGGCCGCCCAGGCCAGCTTCTGGTCGAAGCTGCTCAGTTCGTTGGTTTTCTTCGCGGTGGCCGCGATCTGTTCGTTGGTCTCTTGTTGAGCTTGCCGTGCGATCTGCTGTTCTTTCTGATCCCGTGCCAGCTCAGCTTGCAGTTCGCTGTACTGGGCATTGGTGATCTGGCCGTTGGCCTTGAGCATGTCGAGCAATTTAGCGTCGACTGCAGCATTGGCCGGTACGCTCAGGGCCAGCAACAGGCCGCCGCACAGGATCGCCGCAGTTTTAGTGGAAGCAAGACGCATATCAATCTCCGAAAGTGAGGAGGGATGGCAAACCATCCAGGACACAACCGACCCATGACGGACGGAAAAAATGCCGCCTGGTAGTACCAGACGCTCTAAAAACAGGCGTCAGTATCGCGATCGTTTATGACGGAGCAGTGGCGAAGTGATGTCATCTACATGACAAATTATTCATGGTGGGAACTATTGCTTTAGAGCCTTGTCAGGCGATTCGAGGGTGTGCGAAGGGCGGCGATAAGCGATACTCGCGAGGCTTTCACGCCCCTGAGTAATGAGGATTCCGATGCCGCTGCAACGTCTGACCAGACTGTCCGAAATCGCCCCGCAGACCTGGGATGCACTGGTGCCAGACGCCCAGCCGTTTGTGCGCCATGCGTTCCTGAGTGCGTTGGAAGACAGCGGCAGCGTTGGCCCGCACTCTGGCTGGCAACCGGAACATTTGCTGCATTGGGAAGGCGAGCGGCTGGTGGCGGCACTGCCCAGTTATCGCAAGTGGCACTCCTATGGCGAGTACGTGTTCGATCATGGTTGGGCCGACGCCTGCGAGCGGGCCGGCATCGACTACTATCCCAAGCTGCTGACGGCCGTGCCGTTCAGCCCGGTCAGCGGGCCACGCCTGCTGGCAGCGAGTGCCGAGGACGGTTTTGAACTGCTCAAGGGCCTGCCGGGTTACCTGGAAATCGAAGGGCTCTCCAGCGCCCATATCAACTTCACCGATGGTCTGGCCGATGATGCGCTGGCGAATCAGCCGGGTTGGTTGCAGCGCCTGGGTTGTCAGTTTCACTGGCAGAACCGTGGCTACCGCGACTTCCAGGACTTCCTCGACGCCCTCAGCTCACGCAAGCGCAAACAGATGCGCAAAGAACGCGAACAAGTGGCCGGGCAGGGCATCGACTTCGAATGGTTGCACGGCCATGAGCTGAGCGAAGCGCAGTGGGATTTTGTCTACGCCTGCTACGCCAACACCTATGCGGTGCGCCGCCAATCGCCGTACCTGACCCGCGAGTTTTTCAGCCTGCTCGCCGAGCGCATGCCTGAAGCAATCCGCGTGGTGCTGGCCAAGCAAGGCACACGGCCGGTGGCCATGGCGTTCAGCCTGATCGGTGGCGACAGCTTCTATGGCCGCTATTGGGGCTGCCTGGCGGAGTTCGACCGCCTGCATTTTGAAACCTGCTTTTACCAGGGCATGGACTATGCCATCGCCCATGGCGTGCAACGTTTTGACGCCGGGGCGCAGGGTGAGCACAAATTGATTCGCGGGTTTGAGCCGGTGATTACGCGGTCGTGGCACTACTTGCGGCATGCGGGGTTGAAGAGCGCCGTGGAGGATTTCCTCGAGCGTGAACGGGTGGGGATTGTGGCGTATGCCGAAGAGGCGCGGGCGGCGTTGCCGTATCGGCAGGTGTAACTCGAAAGACGGGGGAGTGAGCTTGTGTGGGAGCTGGCTTGCCTGCGATGCAGACACCTCGGTCTTTCAGTGATACTGAGGTGATGCCATCGCAGGCAAGCCAGCTCCCACATTTGATTTGTGGTGTGTTCAGGGGGGGTGACAATCCTGAAAAAAGCCCTGCCGCAGTGGCAGGGCTGAGCCCGCTTTGCCTCAGGCCGGCTCCTCCTTGCCCAGCCATCGATAGGTCACACCGCCGATCACCGCCCCGAGGATCGGCGCGAGCCAGAACATCCACAATTGCTGGATCGCCCACCCGCCAACGATCAAGGCTGGCCCTGTACTGCGCGCGGGGTTGACCGAGGTGTTGGTGACGGGGATGGAGATCAGGTGGATCAGCGTCAAGGCCAGGCCGATGGCGATGGGCGCGAGGCCCTTCGGGGCGCGGTGGTCGGTGGCGCCGAGGATTATCAGCACGAACATCGCCGTCATCACCAGCTCACAGACAAACCCCGCCGCCATCGAATAACCGCCGGGCGAGTGCTCGCCATAGCCGTTGGAGGCCAGGCCCGTCGCCAGTTCAAAGCCTGGCTTGCCGCTGGCAATGAAGTACAGCAAGGCCGCGGCAACCGTGCCGCCGATTACCTGGGCGACGATGTACGCTGGCAACTCCCTGGCTGGAAACCTGCCGCCAACGACCAGCCCCACCGACACCGCCGGGTTGAGGTGGCAACCGCTGATATGGCCGATGGCAAACGCCATGGTCAACACCGTGAGCCCGAACGCCAGGGACACCCCCAGCAAACCAATCCCGACTGCCGGAAATGCCGCGGCCAATACCGCGCTCCCGCAACCGCCCAACACCAGCCAAAACGTACCTAGACTCTCCGTGACTGAACGCTTGAACAAAGACATGGAACACGTCCTTGATAGATCGCTCTACCAGATCAGTAAAACCGTGATGCTCCCTGCACTGACTACAGCGCCTGTCTGGGCACTGCGTTGAGTACAGCAGGGTTGTGGCACAAATCCAGTGGCCGGATGTGGGAGAGGCTCAATCAAATGTGGGAGCGGGCAAGCCCGCTCCCACATTTTGGACTGTGTTTGAGGCGTAGAGGATTAGTCGATACCGACGAAACCCCCCGTCTGGTGCTGCCACAACCGCGCATACAACCCACCATGGGCCAGCAATTCGGCATGGCTGCCCGTCTCGGCAATCTGGCCTTTCTCCAGCACCACCAGGCGGTCCATGCGCGCAATGGTCGACAAGCGGTGCGCAATCGCAATCACGGTCTTGCCTTGCATCAGGGTTTCCAGGCTCTCCTGGATCGCCGCTTCCACTTCCGAGTCCAGGGCTGAGGTGGCTTCGTCCATGATTAGGATCGGCGCGTCCTTGAGCAGCACGCGGGCAATCGCGATGCGCTGGCGTTGCCCGCCGGAGAGTTTTACCCCGCGCTCACCGACGTGGGCATCCAGCCCGGTGCGGCCTTCGGAATCCGACAGCAAGGGGATGAACTCATCGGCGCGGGCCTTGTGGATGGCGGCCCAGAGCTCCTCGTCGGTGGCGTCCGGCTTGCCGTACAACAGGTTGTCGCGGATCGAGCGGTGCAGCAGGGACGTGTCCTGGGTAATCATGCCGATCTGTTCGCGCAAGGACTCCTGCGCGACTTCGGCGATGTTCTGCCCGTCGATCAGGATGCGCCCGCCTTGCAGGTCGTACAGGCGCAGCAGCAGGTTGACCAGGGTGGATTTGCCGGCGCCGGACGGGCCGATCAGGCCGATCTTTTCCCCGGCCTGGATCTTCAGGTTCAGCCCGCCGATGATTCCGCTCTTCTTGCCATAGTGGAAATCCACCTGTTCAAAGCGCACTTCGCCATGGGGCACCGTCAGGCGCGGGGCGTTTTCGCGGTCGACCACGGCCAGGGGCTGGGCGATGGTTTTCAAGCCGTCCTGCACCATGCCGATGTTCTCGAAGATGCCGTTGACCACCCACATGATCCAGCCGGACATGTTGACGATGCGGATCACCAGGCCGGTCGCCAGGGCAATCGCGCCCACGGAAATCAGCGACTGCGTCCACAGCCACAGGGCCAGGCCGGTGGTGGTCACGATCAGCAGGCCGTTCATGCTGGTGATGACGATGTCCATGCTGGTGACGACGCGGCTGGCCAGCTGGGTTTTTTCGGTTTGCTCGATGATCGCTTCCTTGGCGTACTGCTGCTCATATTGGGTATGGGCGAACAGCTTCAAGGTGGTGATGTTGGTGTAGCCGTCGACGATGCGCCCCATCAGCTTGGAGCGCGCCTCGGAGGAAATCACCGAGCGCTCCTTCACCCGTGGCACGAAGTAGCGCAGGGCCAGGCTGTAGCAGATGATCCATGTCACCAGCGGGATCATCAGGCGCCAGTCGGCCTCGGCAAACAGCACCAGGGAACTGATGGCGTAGATCGCCACGTGCCAGATCGCGTCCACCGCCGCCACGGCGGAGTCGCGCAGGGAGTTGCCGGTTTGCATGATGCGCTGGGCGATGCGCCCGGCGAAGTCGTTCTGGAAGAAATTCAGGCTCTGCTTGAGCACGTAGCTGTGGTTTTGCCAGCGGATCAGGCTGGTCATGCCGGGGCTGATGGTCTGGTGCACCAACAGGTCGTGCAAGGCGCCGAAGATCGGGCGCAGCAGCAGGGCGACCACGGCCATCCAGATCAGCTCGGTGCTGTGTACCTGGAAGAAATTCGCCGGCGGCGTGCCCTGGGCCAGGTCGATGATGCGGCTGAGGTAGCTGAACAGCGCGACCTCGATCAATGCACCGATCAGGCCGACCACCAGCAAGGCGGCAAAGTGCGGCCACACCTGGCGCAGGTAATAGAGGTAGAAGGGCAGGACTTTATCGGGCGGGGCTTCGCTGGGGGCGTCGCGGAAAATATCGATCAGTTGTTCAAAACGACGATAGAGCATGGGGTATGACGCCCGCGTGGCGGGCTCTCCTTTCAAATGCGCGCATGGCCTTGTGGGCCATGCGCGGAAAGCCCTGTAGGCCTCAGTCGATGCGCTTGGCCGACTTAATCAGGACAGGATCGATGGGCACGTTCTGCATGCCCTGCTTGGTGGTGGTCTGGGAGTTGACGATGATGTCCACCACGTCCATGCCCTTGACCACTTTGGCGAATACGGCATAGCCGGCGTCACGGCCCGGGTCGAGGAACGCATTGTCGGCGACGTTGATGAAGAACTGGCTGGTGGCCGAGTTCGGGTCGTTGGTGCGGGCCATGGACAAGGTGCCGCGCACGTTATGCAAGCCATTGCTGGCTTCGTTGCGGATCGGCCCTTCGGTCGGCTTTTGCGACATCTGCGTGGTGAACCCGCCGCCCTGGACCATGAAGCCCGGGATCACGCGGTGGAAGATCGTGTTGCTGTAGAAGCCCTTGTCCACGTAGGCCAGGAAGTTCTTGGTACTGATCGGCGCCTTGACCGGGTCCAGTTCGATTTCAATGTCGCCGTTGGTGGTGGAGATCAGCACGTGGGGCGCCTTGGCAGGCTCGGCCGCCATCAGGTTGGCAGCGAACAGAACAGAACCGGCAAAGAAGGCGATTTTTTTCAGCATGGGTCAGTGATCCTGGGTAGTGGTTTCGACTGTCTTTAGAAAATCGAGCAAGGTAGCGTTAAAGACTTCGGGTTGGTCCAAGGGCGTGGCATGGCGGGAATCTTCGATCACCACCAGCCGCGCATCGGGCAGCAGTTTTACATAGTTTTGTTTTTGCGCCACGGGGGTGTAGTCGTGGTCGGCGCTGATGACCAGGGTTGGACAGGTGATCCGCGAAAGTTGTTCCTGCACGCCCCAGCCCACAATCGCATCGAAGCTGGCGAGATAAGCACGTTTGTCGTTTTTTGCCCAGCGTTCGGCCATCTTGCGGCGCAGGTCGGCCTGGTCGGGCTTGGGGAACAACCGGTCGCCCAGGGCCTTGCCGATCGTGGCCAGGCTGAGCACGCGCGCCAGGCTCCAGCGCTTGGCCCACTGCCAATAGTCATTGGCACTGCGCACCTTGACCTCGGGCGCGCTGTTGACGATGCACAGGCTCTTGACCCGGTTCGGTTCGTCCACCGCCAACTGGAAGGCGATCATGCCGCCCATGGACAAACCCACCACGTGGGCGGGCGGCAGGTCCAGGTGTTCGATCAGGGCCTGCAGGTCATAGGTGAAGCCCTGGATGCTGTAGCGTTCGCGGGGTTTGTCCGAGCGCCCATGGCCGCGCACGTCTACCACGATCAGGCGGTAATGCCTGGCCAGCACCGGAATCTGCAATTCCCAATCCTGGCTGCTGGAGCCCAGGCCGTGGATGAGGATCAGCGGCGTGCCGTGGCCGTATTCCTCGTAGTGCAGGCTGCATCCTTCGTGGTCGAACCAGGCCATGCGTGAACTCCGTTTCAGGCTTGCTGGGGGGCGGCGAAAGGCGCGTCCAAGGGGGCAGTGTCAAAGGTGCGCAGCAGTTCCACGAGGATCTGCGTCGCCGGCCCCAAGGGTTTGTCCTTGTTTGAGTACAGGAAGAACGTCGGGTGGCGGCTGCCGCCCTGTTCCAAGGGTAGCTGCTTGAGCACGCCTTCGGCGAGTTCGCGTTCGATCATGTGCCGGGGCAACCAGGCAAAGCCCAGGCCGCTGCCGACAAAGGCCGCGGCGGTGGCCAGGCTGCCGACGGTCCAGCGCTGTTCGGCGCCGAGCCAGCCGACATCGCGCGGTTGCTGGCGGCCGGAGTCGCGGATCACCACCTGCATCTGGCTTTCCAGGTCCTGGAAGCTCAATTCGCGCTGCATGCGGTGCAAGGCATGTTCGGGGTGGGCCACGGCGACAAATTCGACATCGCTCATTTCCGTGCCCAGGTAGCCGGGAATGCTGAAGCCGCAGATGGCCAGGTCGGCGACGCCTTCGATCAGCAACTCTTCGACGCCGGACAGCACCTCTTCGCGCAGGCGCACACGGCAACCCCGGCTTTGCGGCATAAAAGCGGAGAGGGCACGGACGAGGCGCGCATTAGGGTAGGCGGCGTCGACCACCAGGCGCACTTCGGCTTCCCAGCCTTGTTCCATATGGTGGGCGAGGTCTTCCAGTTGGCTGGCGTTTTTCACCAGTTGGCGCGAGCGACGCAGCAGCACTTCACCGGCGTCGGTGAGGACGGCCTTGCGCCCGTCGATGCGCAGCAGCGGCACGCCAAGCTGGTCTTGCATGCGGGCCACGGTGTAGCTCACCGAGGACTGCGAACGGTGCAGCGCTTCAGCCGCCTGGGCGAAGCCGCCATGGTCGACGACGGCTTGCAGCGTGCGCCATTGATCGAGGGTAACGCGGGGCGCTTTCAAGATGGGCTCCTCTTGTCCTAAGCTGGCGGTCCTTATTGGAGACTGCCGAATGAGAAAATTCTGTTGTGTGTTGCTGGCGCTGCTGCCGGCGAGTGCGTTTGCCTACTCCATCGACGTGACAAAAAAGATCGACGGCGTGAGCATCGATTACCGCGCTTCCGATGTGGACGGCGACATCAGTTCGATCCAGCTCAACAACTACGGCAGCAACGATGCGGTGTGCTCGGTCACCTTCAGCAATGGCCCAGAAGCGCCACGTACGCGCAAGGTCACGGTGCCGGCGGGTAAAAGCACCAACACCACGGTCAAGTTCAACCGCGCCATTATCAAGATGCGCATCGCCCTGGCCTGCACGCCGAAATAACCCGGCAGCGGAGCAGCGCGCTAGCAATACTCCGCTTATAAACAAATTTATAGATGGGTTATAGCAGTTTTTTGCGCTTTTTTATCGAATTGGCTCTGTTTAATCTCCACTCCATCGCCTTACAGCATTTACCGATGGAGCCTACCCAGCCATGTCCAACGTTCTGATTATCGAAAGCAGCGCCCGTCAGCAGGATTCGATCTCCCGCCAGCTGACCCAGCAATTCATCAGCCAATGGCAGGCCGCCCACCCGGCAGATTCGATCACCGTGCGCGACGTGGCCCTTAACCCGGTTCCCCACTTGGACGCCAACTTGCTCGGCGGCTGGATGAAACCTGCGGATCAGCGCAATGGCAACGAACAGGCCTCCCTCGACCGCTCCAACGCATTGACCGACGAACTGCTGGCCGCCGATGTTTTGGTCATGGCCGCACCGATGTACAACTTCGCCATCCCCAGCACCCTGAAAGCCTGGCTGGACCACGTGTTGCGCGCCGGTGTGACCTTCAAGTACACCGCCACCGGCCCGCAGGGCTTGCTCACCGGCAAGCGTGCCATTGTGCTGACCGCTCGCGGCGGCATCCATACCGGCGCCACCTCCGATCACCAGGAACCGTACCTGCGCCAGGTCATGGCCTTTATCGGCATCCATGACGTCACCTTCATTCATGCCGAAGGGGTGAACCTGAGTGGCGACTTCCAGGAAAAAGGCATCAATCACGCCAAGGCCTTGCTGGCACAGGTGGCCTGATCCTTTAATCGCCAGATAATCGCGCCGTGTTTATCTAGCCCCACGCAAACCCTTCAAGTACGCGTAACGAACCTCCCTTTGCACTTTTTGCTCCTGAGTGCTCCAACCCGACTGCCGCTTTAGCGAGGTCGGGTTTTTTTTGCCTTGAGTTTCTTCAACCGCCGAAAACCTTTAATGTCCCGCCCATTCGAAACGAGGCGCGCATGGGCTATCTACTGGTTGTCACCCTGATTCAGGCATTTTCCTTCAGCTTGATCGGCGAATACCTCGCCGGCCACGTCGACAGCTACTTCGCCGTGCTGGTGCGTGTGCTGCTGGCCGGGCTGGTGTTTATCCCGTTGACTCGCTGGCGCTCGGTGGAGCCGGGGTTCATGCGCGGTCTGTTGGTGATCGGCGCGCTGCAATTTGGCGTGACCTATGTGTGCCTGTACCTGAGCTTTCGCGTGCTCACGGTGCCGGAGGTGCTGCTGTTCACCATCCTCACGCCACTGCATGTGACCCTGATCGAAGACGCCCTCAACCGGCGTTTCAACCCATGGGCGCTCATCGCCGCACTGGTGGCAGTGGCGGGCGCGGCGGTGATTCGCTTCGACCAGATCACCCCGCACTTCCTCGGCGGCTTCTTGTTGCTGCAACTGGCCAACTTCACCTACGCCGCCGGGCAGGTGATGTACAAGCATCTGGTCAAGCGCTACCCGAGCGACCTGCCGCATTACCGGCGCTTCGGTTTCTTCTATGTGGGCGCTTTGCTGGTGGTACTGCCGGCGTTCCTGCTGTTCGGCAAGGCCAACTTTTTGCCCGATGCGCCGTTGCAGTGGGGCGTGCTGGTGTTCCTCGGCCTGGTCAGCACGGCGCTGGGCATGTACTGGTGGAACAAAGGCGCCTGCCTGGTGCAGGGCGGCACGCTGGCGGTGATGAACAACCTGCATGTGCCGGTGGGGTTGCTGCTGAATTTGCTGATCTGGAACCAGCATGAACCGCTGGGGCGGCTGGCGTTGGGCGGATTGGTGATTCTGGCGGCGGTGTGGATCAGTCGGTTGGGTGTGCGCAAACAGCCGATCCTGCGCTGAACTCCCTGTTGGGGAGGGCTTGTGTGGGAGCGGGCTTGCTCGCGAAGGCGGTGTATCAGTCAGCAC
>NZ_JANLGL010000133.1:0-17024 GCF_024655625.1 Pseudomonas sp. 18.1.10 | reverse complement strand
GACAAGTGCCAGATTCATTGGCTGACACTACGCATTCGCGAGCAAGCCCGCTCCCACAAAAGCCCTCCCACATTTTAGTCCGCGCTCATCCAGCTAATCATGGTGTACGGTTACGCCGCGTCTCAATGATGTTCGGCAACTGGGAAATCCGCCCCAACAACCGCCCCAACGCGTCCAACCCCGGAATCTCGATGGTCAGGGACATCAACGCCGTGTTGTCCTCCTTGTTCGAGCGGGTGTTGACCGCCAGCACGTTGATCCGCTCATTGAGCAGCACTTGCGACACATCCCGCAGCAGCCCGGAACGATCGTACGCCCGAATCACAATGTCCACCGGATAGGTGAGCACCGGCACCGGCCCCCAGCTGACCTGGATGATCCGCTCCGGCTCGCGCCCGCCCAATTGCAGCACCGAGGCGCAGTCCTGGCGGTGAATGCTCACGCCACGTCCCTGGGTGATGTAGCCGACGATAGCGTCGCCCGGCAACGGCTGGCAGCAGCCGGCCATTTGCGTCATCAGGTTGCCCACGCCCTGGATCTGGATGTCGCCGCGCTTGCCGGGCTTGTAGCCGGTGGCCTTGCGCGGGATCAGTTCCAGCTGCTCGCTGCCGCGTTCCGGCTCGACCAACTGTTGCGCCAGGTTGACCAATTGCGCCAGGCGCAGGTCGCCGGCGCCGAGGGCGGCGAACATGTCTTCGGCGATCTTCATGTTGGCCTTTTCGGCCAGCTTGTCGAAGTCCACCTGCGGCAGGCCCAGGCGGGCCAGTTCGCGTTCGAGCAGGGTCTTGCCGGCGGCGACGTTCTGGTCGCGCGCCTGCAACTTGAACCAGTGGACGATCTTCGCCCGCGCCCGCGACGTGGTGATGTAGCCCAGGTTCGGGTTCAGCCAGTCGCGGCTCGGCGTGCCGTGCTTGCTGGTGATGATCTCGACCTGTTCACCGGTTTGCAGGCTGTAGTTGAGCGGCACGATGCGCCCGTTGATCTTGGCGCCCCGGCAGTTGTGGCCGATCTCGGTGTGCACGCGGTAGGCGAAGTCCAGCGGCGTCGCGCCCTTGGGCAGGTCGATGGCGTGGCCGTCGGGGGTGAAGATGTAGACCCGGTCCGGCTCGATATCCACCCGCAGCTGTTCGGCCAGGCCGCCGATGTCGCCGAGTTCTTCGTGCCATTCCAGCACTTGGCGCAGCCAGGAGATTTTCTCTTCGTACTGGTTGGACCCGGCCTTGACGTCGGTGCCCTTGTAGCGCCAGTGCGCGCACACGCCCAGCTCGGCCTCTTCGTGCATGGCGTGCGTGCGGATCTGTACTTCCAGCACCTTGCCTTCGGGGCCGATCACGGCGGTGTGCAGCGAGCGGTAGCCGTTCTCCTTGGGGTTGGCGATGTAGTCGTCAAACTCCTTGGGAATGTGTCGCCACAGGGTGTGGACGATGCCCAGCGCGGTGTAGCAGTCGCGCATTTCCGGCACCAGCACACGCACGGCGCGCACGTCGTAGATCTGGCTGAAGGCCAGGCCCTTGCGCTGCATTTTGCGCCAGATGGAATAGATGTGTTTGGCGCGACCACTGATGTCGGCATCGACGCCGGTGGCTTGCAACTCGGCGCGCAACTGGCCCATCACATCGCTGATAAAGCGCTCGCGGTCGAGCCGCCGCTCATGCAGCAGCGTGGCGATCTGCTTGTATTGGTCGGGTTCGAGGTAGCGGAAGGACAAGTCCTCCAGCTCCCACTTGATATGGCCGATACCCAGGCGATGGGCCAGCGGCGCGTAGATGTCGAACACCTCGCGGGCGACGCGGTTGCGTTTTTCGTCGTCGGCGGTCTTCACCGCACGGATCGCGCAGGTGCGTTCGGCCAGCTTGATGAGGGCGACGCGCACGTCGTCGACCATCGCCACCAGCATCTTGCGCAGGTTCTCGACCTGGCCCTGGGTGCCCAGCACCATCGACTGGCGCGGGCTGAGGCTGGCGCTGATGGCGGCCATGCGCAGCACGCCGTCGATCAGCTTGGCCACCACGGCGCCGAAACGCTGGCTGACCAACGGCAACGCGATATGCCCTTCACGCACGCCGCGATAGAGCACGGCGGCGATCAGCGAGTCCTGGTCCAGCTTGAGATCGGCCAGGATCTCGGCGATCTCAAGCCCGGTGCGAAAGCTGGAAGTGCCTTCGGCCCACAGGTTCTTCGCCGCATTGTCCTGCTGCTCAGACTCACGCGCGAACTCGCAAGCCGCTTTCAATGCTTCACGGTCCAGTGCCGGATCGACACTGATGGCATGGTCCAGCCATGCCTCCAGGTTGATACTGCCGTCGGTGTTGATCGGCTGGTGTGCTCTCACCTGTACCATCTTTCTTACCTTCCCTACGACGCACCTTGAATGCGCCAAAATCATCGCCGACCTTTTACTGCGAACTCCCTGGCAGGTCACAGGCCCTGGAGAACGCAGGCCGGTCGGATTAAACGGGCATCCTAGCCCGCTTCAAATAACGCCATGGCCTCGACATGCGCAGTCTGCGGAAACATGTCGAGGATCCCGGCACGTTTTAGCCGGTAGCCTTGCTTGACCAACTCAACCGTGTCCCGCGCCAGCGTCGCCGGGTTGCAGGACACATACACCAGGCGCTTGGCCCCCAGGGTGGCGAGCTTGCGCACAACCTCTTGGGCACCATCACGGGGTGGGTCCAAGAGTACCGCAGAAAAGCCCTGTTTGGCCCATTCTGCGTCGGTCAAAGGCTGGGACAAATCGGCCTGAAAAAACTGCGCATTATGCAAATTGTTGCTGACGGCATTCAGGGCCGCCCGGTCCACCATGGTCTGCACACCTTCCACCGCCACCACTTCGCGCACTTGGCGGGCGAGTGGCAGGGCAAAGTTGCCCAGGCCACAAAACAGGTCCAGCACCCGCTCATCGGGCTGTGGCGCCAGCCATTCCAGGGCCTGGGCCACCATCGCGGCGTTGACCCCGGCGTTGACTTGCACGAAGTCCCCTGGACGGTAGGCCAGTTCCAGATCCCACTGCTCCAGACGGAAACCCAGGACCGCATCGGCGTCCACCGGCTCCGGCTGGCCCTCGCCATGCAGCCACAATTGGGCTTCATGGAAAGCGCAGAATTCTTGCAACACTTGCAGGTCGGCTGCCGACAACGGCGCCATATGCCGCAGCAACACGGCGATGGACGTACCGCTGAACAACTCCACATGCCCCAGGGCCTTGGGATTGCTCAAGCGGCGCAACATGTTCGGCAGCCGCTGCATGATCGGTTGCAAGGCTTGTACCAGCACCGGGCAATCATCGATGGCGACGATGTCCTGGCTGGCGACCGCGCGAAAACCCACTTCCAGGTGTTTCGCCTTGGCGTCCCAGCGCACTGCCACGCGGGCGCGACGGCGGTAGCCGAATTCCGGCCCGCTCAACGGCGCAGCCCATTCTTGCGGTTCGACACCGGCCACGCGCGACAGTTGCTCGGCGAGCATGCGCTGTTTCAGGGCAAGCTGTTCGGCATGGGGCAAGTGCTGCACGCTGCAACCGCCACAGCGGCCGACGTGGGCGCACGGTGCCGGGCGGCGCAGTTCGCTGGCCTTGAATACCCGCTCGGTGCGCGCCTCGACCACTTTCCCATGGGCGCCCAACACCCGCGCTTCAACTTCTTCGCCGGCCAGCGCGCCATTGACAAACCAGGTGCGGCCTTCAAAGAACACGATGCCACGGCCGTCATTGGCCAGGCGCTCGATGGTCAGGCGTTGTTTCTTGCCCACGGGGATCTGCGGGGCGCGGCTGCCGCCCGTCGGTTGGAAGCGCAGGCCTCTCTCGTGCTTGGCCATCAGTTGGGTTCGTCGAAAATGCCGGTCGACAAGTAACGGTCGCCTCGGTCACAGATGATCGCGACGATCACCGCATTTTCCACTTCCTTGGACAAGCGCAACATACCGGCCACGGCGCCACCGGAGGACACGCCGCAGAAGATGCCTTCTTCACGGGCCAGGCGGCGCGTGGTGTCTTCGGCTTCACGCTGGGCCATGTCGATGATGCGGTCCACACGCGTCGCGTTGTAGATCTTCGGCAGGTACTCTTCGGGCCAACGGCGGATACCCGGGATGGCCGCGCCTTCCATCGGTTGCAGGCCGACGATCTGGATCGCCGGGTTCTGCTCCTTGAGGTAGCGCGAGTTGCCCATGATGGTGCCGGTGGTACCCATGGAGCTGACGAAATGGGTGATGGTGCCCCCGGTCTGGCGCCAGATTTCCGGGCCAGTGGTGGTGTAGTGCGCCTCGGGGTTGTCGCCATTGGCAAACTGGTCCAGCACCTGGCCACGGCCTTCGGCGGCCATGCGCTCGGCGAGGTCGCGGGCGCCTTCCATGCCCTCTTCCTGGGTCACCAGCACCAGCTCGGCGCCATAGGCGGTCATCGCCGCCTTGCGCTCGGCGCTGCCGTTGTCGGGCATGATTAGCACCATCTTGTAACCCTTGATCGCGGCAGCCATGGCCAGGGCGATCCCGGTGTTGCCCGAGGTGGCTTCGATCAGGGTGTCGCCAGGCTTGATCTGCCCGCGCAATTCGGCACGGGTAATCATCGACAGCGCCGGGCGGTCTTTTACCGAGCCAGCCGGGTTGTTCCCTTCAAGCTTGAGCAACAGGGTATTGCTGGTTTCACCCGCCATGCGTTGCAAGCGGACCAAGGGCGTGTTGCCGACGCAATCGGCGATTGTTGGGTACTGCAAGGTCATGGCGTATTCGCAATCCAGACTGCGGGGCGCACATCATACCGGGAAAGGTCGGCGGGCCATATCACGCAAAGTGTGGTGCTTATTTCTTAAGGGAATAAGCATGAAAATCATCCGACAACAAACGCCGTCCACTCCTGAAGGGTAAATTTGCGGATCCGCTTGTTTTCGGCTAGCCCCCTCGCGACCCGCACCTGGTTGAGACTGCGCACGTACTGCCCTTCATTGATCAATCCACTCGCCAGTTGTTGCTCCGCCCCCTCAAGCAGTCCCTGAAAACGGCGCAGCGTGAGTTCGAGCGCTACAGCGTATTTATGTTGAATGAACCGCACCCAATAAGGCTCCTGCTGTAATAACTCAGGCCAGTTCACCCTGAACTCTTTCTGCAAAATATACTGGCGCATCAAATTCACCGAGTCAGCATTCGGCAAAACGGTGGGCGCCTCAAAACGCTCAGGAAGCACCTGCGGCAGGTCCAGGCTGTTTGCCAAAGCGATGCGATAGCTGAGGATTCGCGTGCACCTCAACTCGTACGGCTGAGGTGAAAAATGCTCGTCGACAAGGTTATCCAATTCGTCAAGCCGTCGCAGTGCACGGTAATAGTGGATAAAGCCGGGGCCAGCCGTTCGCAGATCCGTTGCAAGCATTCGTAGAGGGTGCATTTGCAACTCAAGTTCATGCAGACATAACAGCCAGCCGTCTATGCCCCCAATCATGAAGTTGTAACTGCGCCAATCGGCGATTATCTCAACACCCTCGTGGCCCGTCGCGTCGTCGATCAATGCCCAGACGCGTTGTGTCACCCGTTCTCGTTGCACGCGAAACAGGGGGTCGGTAAATCGCGGGTCATTGGCGATGCAACCTAACAGTTCAAAAAAATCGCTCGCCATCGGCTGTTCTTGCAATTGCGCCCACTGCCGTTCGCGCGCCACCACCTGGCGGGGTGAAAGTAGCGCCAACCATCGATCAGGCCTTTGATCAATTGCCACCGTTGGCTCCCACAACCCAAAATCAACACTTGGCCGCCCCGGGCGTTCACCGATCCGGCGCAGCAACTGCCGCGCCTCTACAGAAAGCGGATTACCGCGTAAATTCATTGCTCGATGCACCTGGGGATAGATGAACAAATCCGTTTCCGCCAACTCCCCGATCAGATTGTCGCGCACATCAAAACTACGCAGTGCCTCCAGGGTGACGGCGCCACGCGGCAGATGGGTCAGTCCAGCGTTGCGCAATCTCAGTTGCCTCAGGCTCCTCAATGCATAGAGCGACAGCCGGCGCCCTTGCCCGAGAGGGTTTCCCGACAGATCAAGATCCCTCAGCCCGGCCAACGTCGCCAGTCGATACTCGTCTTGCAAATTGAACGCCAGCGCATTGTTTGACAGATTGAGCACTGCCAGGTGGGAAAGCCCCTCCAGATCAGGCAGATGAACGAACCGATTGCCGTTGAAATAAATGATCCTAAGGTGTGGGAAAGCCCGGATGAAACGCTCTGGCAACTGGCTCAGGCGGTTGCTTCGCAGGCTCAGCATCTGTACATGACCGAAATGTGCGCCCAAGGTCGGCAGACTTGTCAGACCCAACTCATCCAGATTGAGCTCCTCAATTACGCCTTGAGTGAACCCTTCCTTGGCCCAGCAACGCTGGATCCGCGCAACCGCCAACGCCCGTGAGTGAACCGACGCGGCATCGTTGTCAGTCGCCGAGGCTGCATCACGCCACTCTTGCAACGCAACGTCCAGTGCGTTCCGTTCGTTGACCAGGTAATTGACCATTACCTCGCGTTCGCTGACCGAGTCGCCCGCCTCCAGCAGCAGTTCCCACAAGTATTCATCGGCCTTCGACGGATAGAGTTCACGCATCCGCGCAATCTGTTCGCGATCAACCGGCCCCGACTCTTCGCCCCCGCTCAACGGATACCCGACACGCCCATCCGCTAAACGCCGTGGCGGCTTGAACCAGTGCTGGTGCGTGATGCCCAGCAGGGTTTCGACGTGCCCGAAATGGTGCTCCACACGATCGGCAATCTCTTCGAGCAGCACCTCTGCGCTGTGCTCATAGTCATAGCCCAGCGACTGCCGCTCAGCCGGCGTCAACGCCGCCAGCAGCACTGCCAGAAAGCCCCCCCGACCTCCCGTCATGCGGGGCGCTTGGCCTGTTCTGAAGACGTAGGCTTGATAGGCGCCCGTCACGGTTTTCAGCACCCGTCGCAGCGGCGCATGCGCAGGGCCAACACTGTCAATCCGCACGTCGGCGTCCCACACCTCCACGCGTAGATCCGCAGGCCAACCCGGCAGTTTTATGAGCGCGTGCAAAATCAGCCTCGAGCTGTCCGCGTTGACGGCGGCAGACCAATGCAAGCCTTCGATCGCCCGAGTCATGCGCAAATATCGAATGTACCAACTCGCCGCCGCCGTCACGCTGGCAGGCACGCGACCCGCTTGCAAACTCTGACGTTCAGCCGGCGTAGCGCCTTGTACACAGTCGTCAGCAAACAACGCCGTCAGGGCAGGAAACTGACGCTGTATCACTTGTGCCAGCGGGTCAGCCGACAACTCACTCTTGTGGGCGAGTGCCTTGAAGAACAGCTGCTCCATTTGCGGCTTGTCTATCTGTACCTTGGACTCCAAGACCGTGACTTGATCGGTACGGGTCACACCGGCTTTCCCCACCAGTACGTCAGCTGCGTCAGGCCCTATCTCGCCGAGCACCTGATCGAAAAAGTCCCGCCCAACCTCCACCCCCGCCTTGACCCGCTGATGAATATGGAAACGCTCAAGCGTACTCGTCAGCATCACGGGCGGCGGCTCATTGCGCACATGCACCCGGCGCAAGATGCTCGGCGTCACACTGCTGATCCGCTGAATCTGCTCGATGGCATCCGGCGACAACGACCGCGCTATGGGGCCCAGGCGATAAAACGGCTTCTGGCCATCCCACGTCAGCGGCTGTTCCCATTCATGGCGCCAGGCACCGCTACCGTTGTGGGCCAGCACCGGGGCATACGCATCGTGCAGCACAGGATGCTGGATGCGCCAAGGCAGGGACGCGTCGGCCCGGGCAACATTGAAATACTCGCCCTCGATAAACACGAATTGCTGCGATGCCAGGCTATAAATCCCCTGCGCATCGGGCTCGGGGGCAATACGGGTGGCATCCACATCGCTCGCATACTGCGCTATTTCACGGCGGTCAGGATAAAACGTCCCCTCCGGGCTGCGATGACGCAGCATGAGCGCTGCAACACGCGCGCGCAGTTGGGTGACCGCTTGCAGTCCGTTGAGCCCGTGCCGGGCCAGATCACTCGCAGACAGTTGGCTCAACAGCGCTTGATAGAAACCATCGGGTCCGGTGAGCATCGTGCCGATGCTGTGTTCACGATGAAAAAAAGGCGCAACCCGGCCCTGGCGATGGTCAAGGATGACCACTGTACGATCGGCGCTACCCTTCGACATGTAGGGGGCCGGCAGATCGGCCTCGGCGACCACCAGCGCTTGGCCGGTCAAGTCCCTCAAGACACTGCGGGCAAACACTGTGGCCCAGTGCCGGGTTTGCGGGTCAAACCGGCGCGGATGAAAAATTCCATCGATGATCGCCTCCCGACGTGCCACCTGGCGCGCCGCGCGCAATGCCAGGTAAAGCGCCTCGGGCTGCAAGTGCGAGTGCAGCAACTGGGTTTGCTGGTGGGATGAAAGCGGGTGTTGATCCAGCACCTCGACCAGCCGGGCCAGGCTGACATGGGGGTGCAAGCTGTGCAGTGCCTGAATCACCGCAGGCACTGCATGGTCCGGCCCCACGCTATCAGGCAGCCATTGTTTGACGGCCGCAGGAGCCCCCACCGCAGTCGAACGGCTGACACCGGCAAATCGAGTGAGGGCCTCAAACAGCTCAAGCCGCGAGGAGCCGGCCTGCACGGCCAACTGTTGGCGCAATGCCTGTTCGCCAGCCGCAAAACTCGACGGCAATAACGCCACAATCGCGAGAGGCAGCTGCGCCGTCAGGCGACGTGGCGACGCATAGCCGAACAGGAAACTCTCCAGCAGCGTCACGCTGATCGCCTTGGACGCCGGACGGTCCGCGCGCTTGGTGTAGCGGCACAGAACCTGGCCCAGAGGGTTGGCAATCGTCAAGGCTGTATCGGCCGGCCATTGCGCCAACTGAGTGAGCAACGGCCCAAGCACGTGAAACGCCGCTGCCGGTGGCGAACTGCCGGAGGTCGAGGCGCTGGCCGCCCAATCGATCAACCGGTCGGCAGTGAACCGCTGCGCAGCCTCGATCAGAGACGCCGACGGGGCTTCCCCTGCCCAGACCTTCTCCAGGGCTGGCCGGACAATCTGGCTCGTCTCCAGCACGGCTTGCACTTCGCGGGCGGCAGTCGGCGTGGTGCCAAGCATTCGTTCCAGCAGTTGGGGGTCGGTCAAGCGCTGGAGGTCAACATCGGTGCCAGGCACGCGCTGCTCAGAGAGTTGACGAAACAGGTTTTGATGGCGGCGCCTTGCGCTCAGCGCCAAGCGCGTGTGCAGGCGACTACTGATCAATAAATCGGCCAGGTCGGTAAAGCCCTGGAGTAATTCGGCGGGCTCGCCTTGCAGTGCCTTGCTCCCGCCTTCAATCAAGGCCTGCCCCAATACTGCAAACATGGCGATCATGCGTATGCGTCCCAGCCCTTTGAGCGGGCCGGGCACCGGGATCAACAGCAGGTCCAGCGTCTCACTGATGACCGTGAGAAAAACACTGCTGACGGTTGCCATGAAGCCTGGGGTTTCACTGGCCATTTCTTGCACATTGGTTCGACAGCGCAACATGTAGAACTCATACAAGCTGACGACCGGGACCTTCTCGACCGTACGAGTGAGGTACCCGATCTGTTGCACATTGTTGGTCTGCGGGAGCCACTGAACAAGGTCGTAAAGCACTTTTCCCTGCGGTGAAAGCCCTTCGGGGCGAGGACGAGCCTTGGCAATTTGGGTCAAGCGCACGCTGTCACGCAGGGTCATAAGCGGGTACAACCACGCGACCTCGCCTCGTTTGTAGAACGCCTCGAAGGTGACGTAAAACTCCTTGCAAGCCTCCTGGTGCGTGTCGTAATGGCGCAGGGCACCGCCTGGCCGATGGGGGAAATAGCTGAAGGCGCCCTTGCAGCCGCTGACGGAAAAAACGCAATGGGGAATCTTCACGCTATCCCCTGTTGGAGCCGCAAGGTACTGACCCGCCAGCCCCATGGCTGGGGGGGTCCAACTGATGCTATCGACGCCATGAGGGACGAACAGGTGCATCTCCTGGGTTTGATCCCACCTCACCTCCCCCGCGATGGCGCGCTTCACCTGGCGGTACTTGTGCAGATCAACGCGACTGGTGGCGACGTCATTGAGAGCCTCGATCAACGCAAACTCAAACTCCGCCTGCGCCACACTCATGATTGCATGGCCCAGCGAGGCAGAAGCGCCCAGTTCCCGGTCAAGCCGCGCTCGGAGTTGCCCACCCAGATTGAGATCGCGCACCAACGCAATAAAGTCCGCAGCACTGGCGTTGATGGACGCATCCAGGAAACTGGCATCCGCCAACCCGGTTTGCCCTGGGAAACTCCACCCCGTCAGCCCGTCGTAGTTCATGCAGGCGGCTTCCCATAAGGTCATGCTGGCAACCTTCGTTTCGTTGCCGCCAGCCGTACGACGCGTGCGCGCGGAAGGGGTGAGATAGCGCGTATGAATCCTCGCGGCTTGCGGATCGAGCGTTTGGCCAGTCAGGGTATTCAACGCCTTGCGCAATGAATCCAGGCCGCCCTGTTCGAACTGCTTGCTGACTTGGCGAATGGCGTCTTCGAGCGCCCGCTGGGCATCGATCCAGTTTTTTTGCAGGCGTACGTATTCGAAACGCTCCTCGTCGTCGAGTGCTGCGAGAAACCGCTCGAACGGGCCTCGCATTTGATCCAGGGTTTGCATCGCAGACCATTCATGGCGCGCGAGCAACGGCCCCTGCGCCCGTTGCTCGGCGATAAAATCCGCCAGCGGCGCGGTCCCAACAGTGGTCTGAGTCATCTTTCTCTCCTTGAAAGATGTTCAGCTTACGCAGCGCCCATCAACGCTTCGGGTAGCTATGTAGTGCCGCCGCTCAGCAATGGTTTCTCTGGAACACTTCCTGCCCCATCGCTGCGATCTGGCCCTCAATCAGCTTGTCGAAGGGCTTGAGCAAAGGCTCGAACGAAGTCGGCGCTTCAAGCATTTGCAGCGCCTGCACGATGGCCTCCACCGTCGATAACGCGCCAGGCTCCGGCGCTTTGCGCAAGCGGTAACGAGACACTGCGCCCTCAGCCAGACTCACCCTGAGCAACGCTGCCAACAACGGATTGAGATGCAGCAGTTTGCGTGCCTTGCGCCAGGTGCCATCAGGGACCACCAGCAACAACGGCTCATCGGACGGTGCGTAGGCCTGCAACGGCTGGGCATCATCGGCCGGAAACAACAGTCGCGCCTGATAGCCGGGCGCGCTCAATAGCGTCGGCAACTCCTCAAACACCTCGCCCACCACCAACTGCGCATTGTTCAAGCCCAACGCCGCCAAGCGCGCAGTGTTGAGCGCATGGTTGACCTCGCTTGGATGCTGCAACAGCAACACGCGGGTGCGGCTGTCTAGGCTCGGTATCAGCGCGCACAGGCAGTGGGTGACGGGCCGCAGGCAGCGGGGGCATTGGGGTCTGGACATGGTTTATCAGGCCTGGTTGAGCTGGGTTTTGAGCAAATCGCGAAAGGTCTGGATCAGCGGTTCGCGGCTGCGGCCCCGGCGCATTATCATCGAGAACGGCGCCTGGTAGCCGAAGGTCGCCGGCAGCAGGACGCGCAGGTCGCCCTTGTCGGCCCAGGCCTGGGCGTAGTGTTCGGGCAAATAACCGATATAGGCACCGGAGAGCACCAGGATCAGTTGCGCTTCCATACTTTCCACCGTGGCAGCGCTGTGCTTGAAACCGTGGCGCGCCAGCTCCGCCTGGCTCCAGTAGCCGCGACCGACCATGCGTTGCTGGGTGATGACTTGTTCGGGAATGCGCCGCTCGTTGAACAGCGGGTGGCGGGTGCTGCAATACAGCCAGTGTTGTTCGCGGTACAGCGGCATGTAGATCAGCCCGCTCATGCGGTTGGAAAAGGCACCGATGGCCAGGTCGAGGCGGTTGTCCTGCACACCGAGTTGCAGTTCGTAGGGGCTCATCACCGACAAATGCAGGTGCACCGCCGGGTGTTCCAGGCTGTAGGCACCAATCACCTCGGCGAACGGCAAGGCTTTGTCGCTGACGGTGGAGTCGAGCACGCCGAGCTTGAGCGTGCCGCGCAACTCGCCTTTCAACGCGGCGGCGTATTGCTCGAACCCTTCCAGTTCGCCCAGCAGGCGCAAGGTCTCTTGATGGAACAGCTCGCCCTTGCTCGTCAGGCTGAACCCGCCGCGCCCGCGATGGCAAAGCACCAGGCCCAACGCTGACTCCAACTGGCTCATATAAGTGCTGATGGCCGATGTAGACAGGTTGAGTTCGTGCTGGGCATTGGCGAACCCCTGGTGGCGCACGACGCTGACGAAGATGCGCAGGAGTTTCAGGTCGGGCAAGGCGTTGGCCATCGGATCTCCAGATTCAACGGATGCATCGCAATCAAAACTGTGGGAGCTGGCTTGCCTGCGATGGCGGTGTATCAAACAAGGAAGCGTGGCTGGCCCACCGCTATCGCAGGCAAGCCAGCTCCCACATTTGAACGGAGTTTACCTCAGGGATTAGTTTAGAAAAATCTGAACTAAGTATTTGTCCCTGCCGATTCTTTCGTCTCGGGGTATTTCGCAGAATCGGCCTCTAATAAACAAAACAACGATGAGGCACTCCCGTGGACAAGATTTTCCACCAACCACTGGGCGGCAACGAAATGCCGCGCTTTGCCGGCATCGCCACCATGATGCGACTCCCCCACCTGCAAACCGCCAAGGGCCTGGACGCTGCCTTTATCGGCGTGCCCCTGGACATCGGCACCTCGCTGCGCGCCGGCACCCGCTTCGGGCCACGTGAAATTCGCGCCGAATCGGTGATGATCCGCCCCTACAACATGGCCACCGGCGCCGCACCGTTCGACTCGCTGTCGGTGGCCGACATCGGCGACGTGGCGATCAACACCTTCAACCTGCTCGACGCCGTGCGCATCATCGAAGAAGCCTACGACGAGATCCTCGAACACGATGTGATCCCGATGACTCTGGGCGGCGACCACACCATTACCCTGCCGATCCTGCGCGCCATCCACAAGAAACACGGCAAGGTCGGCCTGGTGCATATCGATGCCCACGCCGATGTGAACGACCATATGTTCGGCGAGAAAATCGCCCACGGCACCACCTTCCGCCGTGCCGTGGAAGAAGGCCTGCTGGATTGTGACCGTGTGGTGCAGATCGGCCTGCGCGCCCAGGGCTATACCGCCGAAGACTTCAACTGGAGCCGCAAACAGGGCTTCCGTGTGGTCCAGGCCGAAGAATGCTGGCACCACTCCCTCGCGCCGTTGATGGCCGAAGTGCGCGAAAAAGTCGGCGGCGGCCCGGTGTACCTGAGCTTTGATATCGACGGCATCGACCCCGCCTGGGCACCCGGCACCGGCACCCCGGAAATCGGCGGGCTGACCACCATCCAGGCCATCGAGATCATTCGCGGCTGCCAGGGCCTCGACCTGGTTGGTTGCGATTTGGTAGAAGTTTCACCGCCTTACGACACCACCGGCAACACCTCGCTGCTGGGCGCCAACCTGCTGTACGAGATGCTTTGCGTGCTGCCTGGCGTGGCGCATCGCTGATGAGCGCCCGCGAGGTGCTGCAAGCCGCCGCCGACCTGGTGGCGGCCTTCGCCCGCAATGACCGCGCCGCCTACTTCGGCGCGTTCACGGCCGATGCCAGCTTTGTGTTCTACACCCTGCCCCAGCCACTGCTCAGTCGCGATGCCTACCAGGCGTTGTGGGACAGCTGGCGCCGGGACGAGGGGTTCGAAGTGCTCTCGTGCACATCGAGCAACGCCTTTGTCAGCCTGCAAGGCGACGTGGCGATTTTTATGCATGACGTGGCCACCGAGCTGCGCATGCAAGGGGAGCAATTCTTTAGCCAGGAACGCGAGACCATTGTCTTTAAACGGCAAGGATCTCGCACAGAACAAAAAGAAGGCCTGTGGCTGGCCTGTCACGAACATTTGTCCGCTATGCCGGAAGGGCTGCCGCCCCCTTAGCCAATGTGATCGGAGCTGATCATGAATAATAAAAACAACGATAAAAGTATTCGCCAGATAGAAACCAACGGGGTCGAACAGATCCCGGACCACGAACGTACCGCCGGCCCCAAGGATCTGTTCCGCCTGATCTTCGGCGGTGCCAATACCTTTGCCACCGCCGTGCTGGGTTCCTTTCCCGTGCTGTTTGGCCTGTCGTTCCAGGCCGGGGTCTGGGCGATTGTGCTGGGCGTGCTGGTGGGCGCACTGATCCTCGCGCCCATGGGCCTGTTCGGGCCGATCAACGGTACCAATAACGCGGTGTCATCCGGTGCGCACTTTGGCGTACACGGGCGGATTGTCGGCTCGTTTCTGTCGCTGCTGACGGCGATTGCCTTTTTCTCACTGTCGGTGTGGAGTTCAGGCGATGCGCTGGTAGGCGGTGCGAAACGCCTGATCGGCCTGCCGGAAACCGACCTGACCCTGGGCCTGGCCTACGGCGTGTTCGCGATCCTGGTGCTGACCGTGTGCATCTACGGCTTTCGCTTCATGCTGTGGGTCAACCGCATCGCGGTGTGGGCGGCGAGCCTGCTGTTTTTGTTGGGCATCTTCGCGTTTGCACCAGCCTTCGACAGCCATTTCGCCGGCACTGTCGCCCTTGGCCAGACTGGCTTCTGGGCGGCGTTTATCGGCGCGGCACTGGTGGCCATGAGCAACCCGATTTCCTTCGGCGCGTTCCTTGGCGACTGGTCGCGCTACATCCCGCGTGAAACGCCAAAAATGCGCATCATGCTGGCCGTGGTGCTGGCGCAGGTCGCCACCTTGATCCCCTTCCTGTTCGGCCTGGCCACCGCGACCATCGTGGCGATCAAGGCACCGGACTACATCGCGGCCAACAACTATGTCGGCGGTTTGCTGGCGGTAGCACCGGGCTGGTTCTTCCTGCCGGTGTGCCTGATCGCGGTGATTGGCGGCATGTCCACCGGCACCACGTCGCTGTATGGCACGGGGCTGGACATGTCCAGCGTGTTCCCGCGCCTGCTGTCGCGGGTCAAGGCCACGCTGCTGATCGGGGTGATGTCGATTGCCTTCATCTTTATCGGACGTTTCGCCGCCAACCTGGTGCAGAGCGTCTCGACCTTCGCCGTGCTTATCATCACCTGCACCACACCGTGGATGGTGATGATGATTATCGGCCTGATCGTGCGCCGCGGCTTCTACTGCCCGGATGACTTGCAGGTGTTCACCCGCGGTGAGACCGGCGGCCGCTACTGGTTCAGCCATGGCTGGAACTGGCGCGGGCTGGGGGCGTGGATACCGAGTGCGCTGGTGGGGCTGTGCTTCGTCAACTTGCCGGGGCAGTTTGTCGGGCCGCTGGGCAATTTGGCCGATGGCATTGATATCAGCTTGCCGGTGACGCTGGGGTTGGCGTCGGTGATGTACCTGACCTTGCTGCGGGTGTTTCCTGAGCCGGCTGCGGTGTATGGGCCAGCGGGAGCAAGCTCCCTCGCCACAAGAAGTTCACTCACTACAGCCCACTCCCCTACCTAAAAATAAAATCGGAGAATCGCCGTCATGGCTTTGGATTTATTCGTCGTACTCATCTACGCCGCCGGCATGCTCGTGCTCGGCTATTACGGCATGCGCCGCGCCAAGACCCATGAAGATTACCTGGTGGCCGGCCGCAACCTGGGGCCGACCCTGTACATGGGCACCATGGCCGCCACGGTGTTGGGCGGGGCGTCCACCGTCGGCACCGTGCGCCTGGGTTATGTGCACGGCATCTCGGGCTTCTGGCTGTGCGCCGCGCTGGGCATGGGGATCATTGCGCTGAACCTGTTCCTGGCCAAGCCGCTGTTGAAGCTGAAGATCTTCACCGTCACCCAGGTCCTCGAAAAACGCTACAACCCCATGGCGCGCCAAGCCAGCGCGGTGATCATGCTGGCCTATGCGCTGATGATCGGCGTGACCTCGATCCTCGCCATCGGCACCGTGCTGCAAGTGCTGTTTGGCCTGCCGTTCTGGATCTCGGTGCTGCTCGGCGGTGGCGTGGTGGTGGTGTACTCGACCATCGGGGGCATGTGGTCGCTGACCCTCACCGACATCGTGCAGTTCGTCATCAAGACCGTCGGCCTGATGTTTATCCTGCTGCCGATCTGCCTGTACCGCGTCGGCGGCTGGGATGAGCTGGTGGCCAAGCTGCCGGCGTCGAGTTTCAGCTTCACCGCCATCGGCTGGGACACGATCATCACCTACTTCATGATCTATTTCTTTGGCATCCTCATCGGCCAGGACATCTGGCAACGGGTGTTCACCGCCCGTGACGAAAAGGTCGCCAAGTATGCCGGCACGTTCGCCGGGTTCTACTGCATCCTCTACGGCCTGGCCTGTGCGTTGATCGGCATGGCGGCCCATGTGCTGATCCCGGACCTGGACAACGTCAACAACGCGTTTGCCGCCATCGTCAAAGTCTCGCTGCCAGACGGCATCCGTGGCCTGGTGATTGCAGCGGCACTGGCCGCGATGATGTCCACCGCCAGCGCTGGTTTGCTAGCCGCCTCCACCGTATTGACCGAAGACCTGCTGCCACGTTTGCGCGGTGGCAAACAGTCGAGCCTGGCGATCAACCGCTTGTTCACGATGCTGACCGGCATTGCCGTATTGGGTATCGCGCTGGTGGTGAACGATGTGATCAGCGCGCTGACCCTGGCCTACAACCTGTTGGTGGGCGGCATGTTGATCCCGTTGATCGGCGCGATTTTCTGGAAACGCGCTACCACCTCCGGGGCGATCACCTCGATGGCGCTGGGCTTTGTCACGGCGCTGGTGTTCATGTTCAAGGATGGGTTGGATGCGAACACGCCGATCTACTACAGCCTGGCGATTGGGTTGGTGAGCTTTGTGCTGGTGAGTGTGTTGTCGCGTAAGCCAGAGGCGGTAGCGGCTAACGCAATTTGAGGCATAACAGGGTTTAGAGCGGTTTCTTCAGCGGGCACGACGTCGGATGTCGTGCCCGTTTTTTTTCTGGCACAAAAACAAATGTGGGAGCGGGCTTGCCCGCGAAGGCGGTGTGTCAGTCAACCTTGCATCGACTGACA
>NZ_JANLGL010000132.1:0-17329 GCF_024655625.1 Pseudomonas sp. 18.1.10 | reverse complement strand
GAGTGCCAGTCAACGAATCTAGCGACTGATACACCGCATTCGCGAGCAAGCCCGCTCCCACATTTGGATCTGCACCAAGGCGCAGATCGCGTTAGAACAAATCGATCGGCGCCGCCTCATCCGCCGGCAGCGGGCTGCCCGGTGCCACACCATTGCCCAGCTCGTTGACCGACGGCGGCGTGTCTTCGCTCTTGAACAGTTCGAAGTAGGCATTCGGCGTACTTGGCGATGCCACGCGGCCACTCACCGGGTCGATCCGCAGGCTGAGGATGCCTTCTGGTTCCGGCTGGGTGTGCAGGGGCTTGTCCTTCAAGGCGGCGCCCATGTAGCTCATCCAGATCGGCAACGCGACGGTGCCACCGAACTCGCGACGGCCGAGGCTTTCCGGCTGGTCGTAGCCGGTCCACACGGTGGTCACGTAGTCGCCGTTGTAGCCGGAGAACCAGGCGTCCTTGGAGTCGTTGGTGGTGCCGGTCTTGCCGGCGATGTCTGCGCGGCCGAGGGCCAGGGCGCGACGGCCGGTGCCTTTCTTTATCACGTCCTGCAGGATGCTATTGAGGATGTAGGTGGTGCGGCCATCCACAATGCGCTCGGCAACGGCCGGCGCCTGCGGCTCGGTTGGCGTCGCGGCGTTTGCAGCGGGCGCGGCACCTGGGGTCGGCTCGATGGTGATGCCGCCGTTGCCTGGTGCGGCCAGGCCATCGGTAGCGGCCACGCCGTTGACCACATCACCCGGCACGCGCGGTGGGTTGGCGGTGAACAGGGTGTCGCCATTGCGGCTTTCGATCTTGTCGATCAGGTACGGCGTGATCTTGTAGCCGCCGTTGGCAAAGGTGCTCCAGCCGGTGGCGATTTCCATCGGCGTGAGGGTCGCGGTGCCCAGGGCCAGGGACAGGTTCGGCGGCAGGTCCGACTTGTTGAAGCCGAAGCGCGTCATGTAGTCGATGGTCTTGCCCACGCCCATCGCCTGCAACAGGCGGATCGACACCAGGTTACGCGACTTGTACAGGGCCTCGCGGATACGGATCGGGCCGAGGAAGGTGTTGGTGTCGTTTTTCGGGCGCCAGACCTTGTCCAGGTATTCGTCGACAAACACGATCGGTGCATCGTTGACCAGGCTGGCCGCGGTGTAGCCGTTATCCAGTGCGGCGCTGTAGATAAAGGGCTTGAAACTTGAGCCCGGCTGGCGCTTGGCCTGCACGGCGCGGTTGTAGTTGCTCTGTTCGAAGGCGAAGCCGCCCACCAGGGCGCGGATGGCACCGTTCTGCGGGTCAAGGGAGACCAGGGCGCCCTGGGCCAGCGGCACCTGGCTGAATTTCAGGCTGTCGTCCTTCTGGCGTTGCACGCGGATCAGGTCACCCACCTGCGCCACATCGGACGGCTGCTTGGGCATCGGGCCCATGCTGTTGGTGTTCAGGAAGGGGCGCGCCCACTTCATGCTGTCCCAGGCCACATGGGCTTCGCCGGTGCGGGTCAGCACCTGTACGCCGTCTTTTTGCACCTGGGTGACGATGGCCGGTTCCAGGCCGCTGATGGCGCGTTGCTTGCCCAGTTCGGTGGTCCAGGCGCTGAGGGTCTTGCCCGGCAGGCGCGACTCAGGCCCACGGTAGCCGTGGCGCTGGTCGTAGGTGATTAGCCCGGAATGCACAGCGTTGTTGGCGATTTCCTGGGTGTCGCTCGGCACCGTCGTGGTCACGCGGAAGCCTTCGGTGTAGGCCTCGCTGCCATAGCGGCCGACCATCTCGGCGCGGGCCATTTCAGCGATATACGGTGCGTTAACTTCTGGCGTCGGCACGTGGTAGCTGGCGTTCAACGGCTCGGCCACTGCGCTTTCATAGGCGCGCTGGTCGATCTTGCCCAGCTTGTACATGCGGCCCAGGATCCAGTCGCGACGCTCTTTGCTGCGCGCCGGGTTGGCCAGTGGGTTGAAGCGCGACGGCGCCTTGGGCAGGCCGGCGATCATCGCCATCTGCGCCAGGCTCGCGTCACGGATCGACTTGCCGTAGTACACCTGCGATGCCGCCTCGATGCCGTAGGCACGGTTGCCCAGGTAGATCTTGTTGACGTACAGCTCAAGGATCTCGTCCTTGGTCAGTTGGCGTTCAATCTGCAGGGCCAGCAGGATCTCGGTGGCCTTGCGCGAAAAGCTGCGTTCGCTGGTGAGGAAGAAGTTCTTCGCCACCTGCATGGTGATGGTGCTGCCGCCGGATTGAATGTGTCCGCTTTTTACCAATTGCGTGGCGGCACGCACCAGGCTGCTGGGGTCGACGCCGTAGTGGTTGGCGAAATTATCGTCTTCGGCCGACAGCAATGCGCTGATGAAATTGGGTGGAATATCGGCGAAACGGATCGGGGTGCGGCGCATTTCGCCGAACTCCGCGATCAGTTTTTCGTCGCTGCTGTAGACCCGCAAAGGAATCTGCAACTGGATACTTCTGAGGGCCTCTACGGAGGGCAAACCCGGACTAAGGTAGAGGTAGGCCCCGCTGAGTACGAGCAGCAGCCCGCAGACGATCGCGACAATGGAGTACCCGAAAAACTTCAGCAGACGAATCAAGGCTTTTGGATTTCCAGAGAAAAGAATGGGTTAGGCGTCGGGGCATGCATGGCTAACGATGGATCGACCCGGGCTGTAGGTAAATAGCGGGGAAAAACGCTGGGCATTAAAGCATTTTTCGGCTTGGGGCGTCATGCGCGCCTGCTCAGCGGCCAACCGGCGGTAGGACCGCCGTTATGACAGGGAAAGTTTTGGGGAGTTTTATGAGAAAGGGATTTTTCAGGCGAAAAGTTGATGCCGTCATCGGCGTCGATATCAGCGACACGGCGATCAGGCTGGTCGAGCTGGGTCATTCAAGCAGCGGTTATACCGTCAAAGGCTACGCCACGCAGGCGCTGGCGCCTCGTGCGGTGGTCGATGGCAATGTGCTGGACCTTGTGTCGGTAGGGCTTGCGCTGCAACAGGCAGTGGCCCGGCTGCACACGTCGGCCAGGTACGCGGCAATCGCCGTGGCGGGGCCCTCGGTCATTACCCAGGTGATCGACATGGAGTCCGGGCTCAGCGACGAAGAGGTGGGCTGGCGGATTCAGATGGAAGCCGACCAATACATTCCCTATCCATTGGATGACGTGGCCATCGACTATCAAGTGCAGGGCCCATGCGCCCAGGACCCGGCGCGGGTCGAAGTGCTGTTGGCGGCCTGTCTCAAGGCGCAGGTCGAGGCGCGCGAGGCCGTTTTGGCCCAGGCTGGGCTGATGGCGCGGGTGGTAGACGTCGAAGGGTTTGCATTGGCGCGTGCTTGCCGTCAGGATTTCGCCAGCTTCACGCCGGGCCGTCGAGTCGATGGCGCACAATGGGCCGTGGATGCCCAGGGAATGGGGGTGGCTTGCGGGTTGGCCCTGAGGAGTTTCGCTTGATGACACGAATCAACCTTTTACCTTGGCGTCAGGCCCTGGCAGAACGGCGGCGCAAGTTTTTCCTGATGTTGCTGCTGGCGTTCGCCTGTGTGGCGCTCGCAGCGGTGTGGCTGGCGGATCAAGTGATCGACCAGGCGATCGACCGGCAAGTCACGCGCAACAGCCACCTGGACAAGGACGTCGCCGTCCTGGATTCGCGCATCAAGACGATCGACGACTTGCACGTGCAAAGCCAGCAATTGGCGCAGCGCATGAAGGTTGTCGAGGACTTGCACGACGGGCGTTCGGCCGGTGCCCAGTTGCTGGATCAGTTGGCGCGCGCCGTGCCGGATGGGGTACACCTGCATGAAGTGGTGGCAAAGGGCGATACGGTGAGTATTCGCGGCAGTGCTGAATCCAGCCAGGACATCGCCCAGTTGATGCGTCGCCTGGAGGCCACTGGAGGCGCCCATGCCACCCGCTTGCAGCACGTGCGAACGGAAGGCGCCCGCGGCGCCAATGAATTCCAGTTGATGGTGCGCCAGGGAGAATCCGGCGAGGTGCAACCTTGAGCCTGCCCAGGCTCGATCTTTCTGCGCTCACTCACAACGCTGCACATTGGCCACTGCCTGGCAAAGTCTTGCTGGGTGGCGCGTTGGCAGGCCTGTTGTTTGTGGTGGGTGACCTTGTGTACCTGAGCCCGTCGCGGGAACGGTTGCACCAGGGCGAGGTGCGGGAAGTGGTCATGAACCAGCAGATTAAGGAAAAAACTGCCTTGGCTGGCGGTCTGGAGGAGAGGGCCCTTCAGCTGGAACGGATGCAGGCGCAGGTTGATGGGCTTTTTCAGGCACTGCCCGCCGAATCCGAAATGCCCGGCCTGCTGGAAGACATCGCGCGGTTGGCATTGGCCAATGGCTTGTTGGTTGAAAGCGTCACGCCGCTGGATGAGCAGCCACAGGCTTTTTACGTCGAGCAACCGGTGGCGGTTGGCGTCAGTGGCACCTATCACGACCTGGCGATGTTCGTCAGCGCATTGGGTGGCCTGTCCCGATTCGCCACGGCCCATGAGGTTGTCCTGCGCCCGGAGGGCAGGCTGCTGCGTCTTGAGCTGCTGGTGAGGAGCTATTGGCGTACGTCTGCGGGTGGCCGGCAGGCTGAACCCATCAGGCCGGGCGCGCGTTTTGTCTATGACCCGGCCGGCCTGCGCGATCCGTTCACGCCGCTGGCCGTTCAGGCCAATCACGCGCGTGGGCGGCCAGCCCTGGCGCCGGACCCTGCGCGCCCGCGTGGTGTCCTGGAAGCGTTCGCAGTCGACCAGTTCGAAATGGTCGGCACCCTGTCGCGTGGCGTGCAAGCGTTCGTTCTGCTGCGCATGGCCTCTACGGTGCACCGGCTGGCGGTCGGTGACTACCTTGGGCGGGATCACGGCCGAGTCACCGCCATTTACCCCGGGCATGTCGAGCTGGTCGAGTTGTTCCCCGATGAACAGGGTGCATGGCTGCAGCGCCCGCGAACCCTCGTATTAAACGTCAACTCATAACGGAATCAACCCAATGAAAAGGACTTTCTTGTCCTTCGGTGTGGCGCTATGGATAGCGTTCACGGCACCGATGGCTGCTGCTGTGCCCAATCGCTTAAACCTGATCCAACTGCCGCCTCCGCAGGCGTTGGCGGGGGACAGGCTCAACCTGAATTTCCAGAACATCGAAGTGCGTGCCGTATTGCAGCAAATCGCCGACGTGGCGGGCCTCAACCTGGTGGCCAGCGACGATGTGCAAGGTTCGATCACCTTGCGCCTCAAGGATGTGCCCTGGGACCAGGCGCTCGACCTGGTGCTGCAAGCCAAGGGCCTGGATAAGCGGATCAAGGCTGGCGTACTGCTGGTGGCGCCGGCTGAGGAATTGGCCGCCCGCGAACTGCTCACGCTGGAATCGCGCCGGCAAATGGCCGAGCTGGCGCCGCTGCGTCGGGAGCTGTTGCAGGTCAATTACGCCAAGGCGGCAGACCTGGCCAAGCTGTTTCAGTCGGTGACGGGTTTGGAAGGCAGCACCGATGAGCGCGGCTCGGTGGCGGTGGATGATCGCACCAATAACATCATTGCCTACCAGACCGGTGAGCGGCTGGAGGAGCTGCGACGCATCGTGGCGCAACTGGATATTCCGGTGCGCCAGGTGATGATCGAGGCACGGATTGTCGAGGCTAATGTGGATTACGACAAAAGCCTCGGCGCGCGCTGGGGTGGCCGCCTCAATCGCGGGAACTGGAGCGCTGGCGGCATCCCCAAGCCGTTGGCGGAGGGCGCAGAACCGCCGGAAAATCCGCCCAGCTCGCCGTTTGTCGATTTGGGGGCGATTACCGGCACGTCGGGCCTGGGCGTCGCCTACATCACCGATAACCTGCTGCTGGACCTGGAACTGACCGCCATGGAGAAAACCGGCAACGGTGAAATCGTCTCACAGCCCAAGGTGGTCACGTCCGACAAGGAAACCGCACGAATCCTCAAGGGCACCGAGATTCCCTATCAAGAGTCCAGCTCCAGCGGCGCCACCTCGGTGTCGTTCAAGGAGGCCTCGCTGTCCCTGGAAGTCACCCCGCAAATCACCCCCGACGGCCACGTAATCATGGAGGTCAAGGTCACCAAGGACGAGCCCGACTACCTGAACAAACTCAACGACGTGCCGCCGATCAAGAAGAACGAAGTCAACGCCAAGGTGCTGGTCAAGGATGGCGAGACCATTGTCATCGGCGGGGTTTTCTCCAATACCCAAAGCAAAGTGGTAGATAAAGTGCCATTTTTGGGCGATGTGCCGTATCTTGGCCGCCTTTTCCGGCGCGATGTGCTGGCGGAGAAAAAATCCGAGCTGCTGGTATTCCTGACTCCGCGTATTATGAATAACCAGGCGATTGCTGTGAGTCGTTGATTCTGTGCGAAATTTGATTCTTGTAGGACCGATGGGGGCTGGAAAAAGCACCATCGGCCGTTTGCTGGCCAAAGAGCTGCGCCTGCCATTCAAAGATTCCGACAAGGAAATTG
The DNA here is from genome assembly GCF_024655625.1 of Pseudomonas sp. 18.1.10. NCBI lineage: Bacteria > Pseudomonadati > Pseudomonadota > Gammaproteobacteria > Pseudomonadales > Pseudomonadaceae > Pseudomonas > Pseudomonas sp. 18.1.10. The sequence continues at coordinate 10,902 of NZ_JANLGL010000132.1, read as the reverse complement.
AATTGCGCACGGGTGCCAATATCCCATGGATCTTCGATAAGGAAGGCGAACTGGGCTTTCGTGACCGCGAGCAGGCGATGATCGCCGAGCTGTGCGGCCTCGATGGCGTGGTATTGGCCACCGGCGGCGGCGCAGTCATGCGCGAAGAAAACCGTCGGGCGCTGCATGCCGGTGGTCGGGTGGTCTATCTGCATGCCTCGGTCGAGCAGCAGGTGGGCCGCACCGCCCGCGATCGCAATCGCCCGCTGCTGCGCACGGCCAACCCGGAGAAAACCTTGCGGGACCTGCTCACGCTGCGCGACCCGCTGTATCGGGAAATCGCCGATCTGGTGGTGGAAACCGATGAGCGGCCGCCACGGATGGTGGTCCTCGACATTCTTGAGCGCCTGCAACGGCTGCCACCCCGTTAAAGCCAGGCCCGAAATGCGCTATTCTCGGCGGCGCGCCATTACCCTTTGAGGTGTGGCGTAGAGCCATCAGGCAACGCCCCATCTCGACGTTGCCGGTCGTCACACCATCTCTAACGCGGGGACACATGCAGACACTTAAGGTCGATCTAGGCGAGCGCAGCTACCCGATCCATATTGGCGAAGGTCTGTTGGACCAGCCCGAGTTGCTCGCCCCGCACATTGCCGGGCGGCAAGTGGCGATCATCTCCAACGAAACGGTCGCGCCGCTGTATCTAGAGCGTCTGAGCCGCAGCCTTGCGGCGTATTCGGTGATCTCGGTGATCCTGCCCGACGGCGAAGCCCACAAGAACTGGGAAACCCTGCAACTGATCTTTGATGGCCTGCTGACTGCCCGCCATGACCGCCGCACCACCGTGATCGCCCTGGGCGGCGGTGTGATCGGCGACATGGCCGGTTTTGCAGCGGCCTGCTACCAGCGTGGCGTGGACTTTATCCAGGTGCCGACCACCTTGTTGTCCCAGGTCGATTCGTCGGTGGGTGGCAAGACCGGTATCAACCACCCGCTGGGCAAGAACATGGTCGGCGCGTTCTACCAGCCCCAGGCTGTGCTGATCGACACCGCCACCCTCAATACCTTGCCGCCCCGTGAGCTGTCGGCGGGCCTGGCGGAAGTCATCAAGTACGGGCTGATCTGCGACGAGCCGTTCCTGGCCTGGCTGGAAGAGCACGTCGACGCCTTGCGCAACCTCGACCAGGTGGCACTCACCGAAGCGATTTCCCGCTCCTGCGCCGCCAAGGCGCTGGTGGTGAATGCCGACGAACGGGAGTCCGGCGTGCGGGCCACCTTGAACCTCGGCCACACCTTCGGCCATGCGATCGAAACGCACATGGGCTATGGTGTGTGGTTGCACGGAGAGGCCGTAGCGGCTGGCACAGTGATGGCATTGGAGATGTCGCAACGCCTGGGCTGGATCAGCGCCCAGGAGCGTGATCGTGGTATCCGCCTGTTCCAGCGCGCCGGTTTGCCGGTCATCCCGCCTGAAGAGATGGCCGAGGCGGACTTCCTCGAGCATATGGCGATAGACAAGAAAGTGATCGACGGTCGACTGCGACTGGTGCTGCTGCGCCACATGGGCGAAGCCGTGGTAACCGACGATTATCCAAAAGAGATTTTACAAGCCACGCTGGGAGCGGATTACCGCGCCCTGGCTCAGCTGAAAGGTTAACCAGATCCCGATGACTAGTTTGCATGCCGACGAGGCGTTCCTCGGCCATTACCAGTTAAGCCATGACCCTTTTGCTCCACGGGTGCCTGGTTTCAAATTCTTCCCGGCCCAGCGCAAGCCAGTGCTGGGGCAGCTGCACCACCTGGCGCGCTACAGCCAGTTGCTGCTGGTGGTTACCGGCCCGTTGGGCAGCGGCAAGACCTTGCTGCGCCAGGCGTTGGTGGCGAGCACCAACAAGCAATCGGTACAGAGCGTGGTGGTCTCCGCGCGCGGTGCCGGTGATGCGGCTGGCGTGCTGCGCCAGGTGGCCCAGGCGCTGGACGTGTCCACGGCCGAGCCGAACGCGATCCTCAAGCAAGTGGTGCAACTGGGCCTGACCGGCCAGGAAGTCTATTTGCTGGTGGATGACGCCGAGCAGCTCGACGAATCCGCCCTCGAAGCGCTGCTGGCGCTGGCCGCCGGTACGCCGGAAGGTCGCCCGCACGTGTTCCTGTTTGGTGAGTCGTCGTTGATCGCCGACCTGGAGCAGATCAGCGGCGATCAAGAGCTGTTCCACGTGATCGAATTGCAGCCGTACGAAGAAGAAGAAACCCGCGAATACCTGGCTCAACGCCTGGAAGGCGCAGGCGCCGGTATCGAACTTTTCACGGCAAATCAGATCTCTGATATTCACGAAAGCTCCGACGGCTGGCCTGGCACCATCAACCAGGTTGCCCGCGATGCGATGATCGAAGCCATGATTGCCAGCCGCTCTGCGGTCAAGCGTCCAAAGATGGGGTTCACTATGCCTAAGAAGCACGTATTGGCTATTTCCGCGGTAGTCGTGGTGGCTGTTGCCGCCGCCTGGTTGATCCCGGGCCGCAGCAAGGCGCCAACCACTGCCGGCGCGCCAACCGAACAGGCGCAGTTGCCACTGGGCAAGCCTACTCCGAACGTTGAATTCGCCAACTCCGGCCAGCCGACCAACCTGCCGATGGTCGGTCAGCCGGTGATGCGCGGCCCGCTCGCCGAAGAAGCCGGTGGCATCTCCGAAGGCGACGACGGCGTGCCGGTGGAAGGTTCCAGCGCCACACCGCCAACCGTTACCACCACTGCGCCACCTGCGGGCGTGCCAGCAGGCCAGCCAGCCGCCGTGGCCAAGCCAACGCCGACGCCGGCACCGACTGTCGCCACCGCCAAGCCGGTGCCAGTGACCAAGCCGGTTGTCGCCGCGCCTGCGCCTGCTGCCAAGCCAACCCCGGCTCCGGCCGCCAAGCCGGCTGAAAAGCCTGTCACCGTCGCCAAGGCCGGTGCAGCGGGCAGCGGTTGGTATGGCAGCCAGCCTGCCAGCAACTTCGTGGTGCAGATCCTCGGCACCAGCTCCGAAGCCAATGCCCAGGCGTTCGTGAAAGAGCAGGGCGGCGAGTACCGTTATTTCAAGAAAGTGCTCAACGGCAAGCCTCTCTACGTAATCACCTACGGCAACTTCTCCAGCCGTGCAGCCGCTGATTCTGCGATCAAATCCTTGCCAGCGAAGGTTCAGGCTGGTAAACCTTGGCCTCGCACTGTTGCCAGCGTTCAACAAGAACTCGCAACAACTCGCTGAAGATCCGGCGGCCTTACCCAGGCCGCCCTCCCGGCACCTCAAAAAAAATCGCATGGCGTGCAGTCTCTAGAGACCGCGCGCTTTGTGGTGTCTGCGTCACAGTGGCTTTTGAGTCGTAGCGGTCAGAATTAAAAAAGTTTTGACTAGCACAGCATATCGCTTTAAACCTTTCATAAATGCGACATAGATTTGCGACATTTCGTCGCTAAATTTGTGAGCGTCTGTGTCGGTGTGTACAATGACCTCCCTTTTGCCCCCGCTAAGCCGGCGTACGTTCGGCGTGGAAGGTAACCGGTTGAATTGAAAAGAAATTTGCCTCGAAATAAGAGGCAGCCTGGTGAGAAAGTGTCTATGAAAGCAGGTCTGTACCAACCCGATGAATTCAAGGATAACTGCGGTTTCGGCCTGATAGCCCACATGCAGGGCGAGCCCAGTCATACCCTTTTGCAAACGGCCATCGAGGCCCTGACCTGCATGACCCACCGCGGTGGGATCAACGCCGACGGCAAGACCGGTGACGGTTGTGGCTTGCTGATTCAAAAGCCCGACCTGTTCCTGCGCGCTGTCGCCAAAGAGCAATTTGCGGTCGACCTGCCCAAGCAGTACGCCGTGGGCATGGTGTTTTTCAACCAGGACCCGGTCAAAGCCGAAGCCGCTCGCGCGAACATGAACCGCGAAATCGTCGCCGCCGGCCTGCAACTCGTCGGCTGGCGCAAAGTGCCGATCGACACCAGCGTCCTCGGCCGCCTCGCGCTTGAGCGCCTGCCGCAGATCGAACAAGTGTTCATCGCCGGTGATGGCCTGAGCGACCAGGACATGGCGATCAAGCTGTTCACCTCCCGTCGTCGTTCGTCGGTCTCCAACGCCGCCGACACCGAGCACTACATCTGCAGCTTTTCCCACAAGACCATCATTTACAAAGGCCTGATGATGCCGGCGGACCTTACCGCCTTCTATCCAGACCTGAGCGATGAGCGCCTGCAAACCGCAATCTGCGTGTTCCACCAGCGCTTCTCCACCAACACCCTGCCGAAATGGCCGCTGGCCCAGCCATTCCGCTTCCTCGCCCACAACGGCGAGATCAACACCATCACCGGCAACCGCAACTGGGCCGTGGCCCGTCGCACCAAGTTCGCCAACGATCTGATGGACCTGGAAGAGCTCGGCCCGCTGGTCAACCGCGTCGGCTCCGACTCCTCCAGCATGGACAACATGCTCGAACTGATGGTCACCGGTGGCATCGACCTGTTCCGTGGCGTGCGCATGATTATTCCGCCAGCGTGGCAGAACGTCGAAACCATGGACCCGGACCTGCGTGCGTTCTACGAGTACAACTCGATGCACATGGAGCCGTGGGACGGCCCGGCCGGCGTCGTAATGACCGACGGTCGCTACGCCGTGTGCCTGCTCGACCGTAACGGCCTGCGCCCGGCGCGTTGGGTGACCACCACCAACGGTTTCATCACCCTCGCGTCGGAAATCGGCGTGTGGAACTACCAGCCGCAAGACGTGATCGCCAAAGGCCGCGTCGGCCCTGGGCAGATCCTCGCCGTGGACACCGAAACCGGGCAGATCCTCGACACTGATGCGATCGACAACCGCCTGAAGTCCCGTCACCCGTACAAGCAATGGCTGCGCAAGAACGCCCTGCGCATCCAGGCGACCATGGAAGACAACGACCACGGTTCGGCGTTCTACGACGTCGACCAGCTCAAGCAGTACATGAAGATGTACCAGGTCACGTTCGAAGAGCGCGACCAGGTGCTGCGTCCGCTCGGCGAGCAAGGCTATGAGGCCGTCGGTTCCATGGGCGATGACACGCCGATGGCCGTGCTGTCCCAGCGCGTGCGCACGCCGTACGACTACTTCCGCCAGCAGTTCGCCCAGGTGACCAACCCGCCGATCGACCCGCTGCGCGAAGCCATCGTGATGTCGCTGGAAGTGTGCCTCGGTGCCGAGCGCAACATCTTCCAGGAATCGCCTGAGCACGCCTCCCGCGTGATCCTCAGCTCGCCTGTGATCTCGCCGGCCAAATGGCGTTCGTTGATGACCCTGGACCGCCCAGGCTTCGACCGCCAGATCATCGACCTGAACTACGACGAGAGCCTCGGCCTTGAAGCCGCTGTGCGCAACGTCGCCGACCAGGCCGAAGAAGCCGTGCGCGCCGGTCGTACGCAGATCGTGCTGACCGACCGTCACATCGCCCCGGGCAAGCTGCCGATCCACGCCTCGCTGGCCACCGGCGCGGTGCACCACCGCCTGACCGAAAAAGGCCTGCGCTGCGACTCCAACATCCTCGTCGAAACCGCCACCGCCCGCGACCCGCACCACTTTGCGGTGCTGATCGGTTTCGGCGCCTCGGCGGTGTATCCGTTCCTCGCGTACGAAGTGCTCGGCGACCTGATCCGTACCGGTGAAGTGCTGGGCGACCTCTACGAGGTGTTCAAGAACTACCGCAAAGGCATCACCAAGGGCCTGCTGAAGATCCTGTCGAAGATGGGCATCTCCACCGTCACGTCCTACCGCGGTGCGCAGCTGTTCGAAGCCATCGGCCTGTCCGAAGAAGTCTGCGACCTGAGCTTCCGTGGCGTGCCAAGCCGCATCAAGGGCGCGCGTTTCGTCGACATCGAAGCCGAGCAGAAAGCCCTGGCGGCCGAAGCCTGGAGCGCGCGCAAGCCGATCCAGCAAGGCGGCCTGCTCAAGTTCGTGCACGGTGGCGAATACCACGCGTACAACCCGGACGTGGTCAACACCCTGCAAGCCGCCGTGCAGCAGGGCGACTACGCCAAGTTCAAGGAATACACCTCGCTGGTGGATAACCGCCCGGTGTCGATGATCCGCGACCTGTTCAAGGTGAAGACCCTGGACACGCCGATGGACATCAGCGAAGTCGAACCGCTGGAATCGATCCTCAAGCGCTTCGACTCCGCCGGTATCTCCCTGGGCGCCTTGTCGCCCGAGGCCCACGAAGCCCTGGCCGAAGCCATGAACCGCCTGGGTGCGCGTTCCAACTCCGGCGAAGGCGGCGAAGACCCGGCGCGTTACGGCACGATCAAGAGCTCGAAAATCAAGCAGGTGGCGACTGGCCGTTTTGGTGTGACCCCGGAATACCTGGTCAACGCCGAAGTGCTGCAAATCAAGGTGGCCCAAGGCGCCAAGCCGGGCGAAGGCGGGCAACTGCCAGGCGGCAAGGTCAACGGCCTGATCGCCAAGCTGCGTTATGCCGTGCCGGGCGTGACCCTGATCTCGCCACCGCCGCACCACGACATCTACTCGATTGAAGACTTGTCGCAGCTGATTTTCGACTTGAAACAAGTCAACCCGAAGGCCCTGGTCTCGGTGAAACTGGTGGCAGAAGCCGGCGTGGGCACCATCGCCGCTGGCGTGGCCAAGGCCTATGCCGACCTGATTACCATCTCCGGCTACGACGGCGGCACCGGCGCATCGCCGCTGACCTCCATCAAGTACGCCGGTGCACCGTGGGAACTGGGCCTCGCCGAAACCCACCAGACCCTGCGCGGCAACGACCTGCGCGGCAAGGTCCGCGTGCAGACCGATGGCGGCCTGAAAACCGGCCTCGACGTCATCAAGGCCGCGATCCTCGGCGCCGAAAGCTTCGGTTTCGGCACTGCGCCAATGATCGCCCTGGGCTGCAAATACCTGCGCATCTGCCACCTGAACAACTGCGCCACCGGCGTGGCGACGCAGAACGAGAAGCTGCGCAAGGATCACTACATCGGCACCGTCGACATGGTGGTGAACTTCTTCACCTACGTCGCCGAAGAAACCCGTGAGTGGCTGGCCAAGCTGGGCGTGCGTTCGCTGGAAGAGCTGATCGGTCGTACCGATCTGCTGGAAATCCTCCAGGGCCAGACCGCCAAGCAGCATCACCTGGACCTGACGCCGCTGTTGGGCAGCGATCACATCCCGGCCGACAAGCCGCAGTTCTGCGGCGTCGAGCGCAACCCGCCGTTCGACAAAGGCCTGCTGGCCGAGAAGATGGTGGAAATCGCCGGATCGTCGATCAACGACGCCAGCGGTGGCGAATTCGCACTGGATATCTGCAACTGCGACCGTTCCATCGGCGCGCGCATCTCCGGCGAAATCGCGCGCAAGCACGGCAACCAGGGCATGGCGAAAGCGCCGATCACCTTCCGCTTCAAGGGCACTGCGGGCCAGAGCTTTGGCGTGTGGAACGCCGGTGGCCTGCACATGTACCTGGAAGGCGACGCCAACGACTACGTGGGCAAGGGCATGACCGGCGGCAAGCTGGTGATCGTTCCGCCCAAAGGCAGCGTCTACAAGACCCAGGACAGTGCCATCATCGGCAACACCTGCTTGTACGGCGCCACCGGTGGCAAGCTGTTCGCCGCCGGTACGGCCGGTGAGCGTTTCGCCGTGCGTAACTCCGGTGCCCACACCGTGGTGGAAGGCACGGGCGATCACTGCTGCGAGTACATGACCGGGGGCTTTGTCGCGGTACTGGGCAAGACCGGTTACAACTTCGGTTCGGGCATGACCGGCGGTTTCGCCTACGTGCTCGACCAGGACAACACCTTCGTCGACAAGGTCAACCACGAGTTGGTCGAGATCCAGCGGATCAGCGGCGAAGCCATGGAGTCCTACCGGAACCACTTGCAGCACGTGCTGGACGAGTACGTCGAGGAGACCGGCAGCGAATGGGGCCGCAACCTCGCCGAAAACCTCGATGATTACCTGCGTCGTTTCTGGCTGGTCAAGCCCAAGGCTGCCAACCTGAAATCGTTGCTTTCCAGCATCCGTGCCAACCCGCAGTGATATGCGCCTGAAGAAGTTTGATGAGGTTTTAACATGGCTGAACGTCTGAATAACGACTTCCAGTTCATCGATGTCGGGCGCAAAGATCCGAAGAAGAAACTGTTGCGTCAACGCAAGAAAGAGTTCGTGGAAATCTACGAACCCTTCAAACCCCAGCACTCGGCCGACCAGGCCCACCGCTGCCTGGGTTGCGGTAACCCGTATTGCGAATGGAAGTGCCCGGTGCACAACTTCATTCCCAACTGGCTCAAATTGGTGGCCGAGGGCAATATCCTCGCCGCCGCCGAGCTGTCGCACCAGACCAACACCCTGCCGGAAGTCTGCGGCCGGGTGTGCCCGCAAGACCGTCTGTGCGAGGGTGCCTGCACCCTGAACGACGGCTTCGGCGCGGTGACCATCGGCTCGGTGGAGAAGTACATCACCGACACCGCGTTCGCCATGGGCTGGCGCCCGGACATGTCCAAGGTCAAGCCGACCGGCAAGCGCGTCGCCATCATCGGCGCCGGCCCTGCCGGCCTGGGCTGCGCCGACGTGTTGGTACGTGGCGGCGTGACCCCGGTGGTGTTCGACAAGAACCCGGAAATCGGCGGCCTGCTGACCTTCGGCATCCCCGAGTTCAAGCTGGAAAAAACCGTCCTGAGCCACCGTCGTGAAGTGTTCACCGGCATGGGTATCGAGTTCCGTCTCAATACCGAAATCGGCAAAGACATCACCATGGAGCAACTGCTCGAAGAATACGATGCGGTGTTCATGGGCATGGGCACCTACACCTACATGAAGGGCGGCTTTGCCGGTGAGGATTTGCCGGGCGTGTATGACGCGTTGGACTTCCTGATCGCCAACGTGAATCGCAACCTGGGCTTTGAAAAGTCGCCGGAAGATTTCGTCGACATGAAAGGCAAGAAGGTCGTGGTGCTCGGCGGTGGCGACACCGCCATGGACTGCAACCGTACGTCGATCCGCCAGGGCGCCAAGTCGGTGACCTGTGCCTATCGTCGTGACGAAGCCAACATGCCCGGCTCGCGCAAAGAGGTGAAGAACGCCAAGGAAGAAGGCGTGAAATTCCTCTACAACCGCCAGCCGATTGCCATCGTCGGTGAAGACCGCGTCGAAGGCGTGAAGGTGGTCGAGACCCGTCTCGGCGAACCGGACGCCCGTGGCCGTCGCAGCCCTGAGCCGATCCCCGGTTCCGAAGAAATCATCCCGGCCGATGCCGTGGTGATCGCCTTCGGTTTCCGCCCAAGCCCGGCGCCGTGGTTCGAACAGTTCCAGATCCAGACCGACAGCCAGGGCCGCGTGGTAGCCCCGGAACAAGGCCAGTACAAGCACCAGACCAGCAACCCGAAGATCTTCGCCGGTGGCGATATGGTGCGCGGTTCCGACCTGGTGGTAACCGCGATCTTCGAAGGCCGCAATGCTGCCGAAGGCATCCTGGATTACCTGCAAGTCTGACCCCGATCCCAAGCTGAAATGGGATCAAACTGTGGGAGCTGGCTTGCCTGCGATGACGGTGGTGAATTCAACATCGCTATCGCAGCGGTGCGACGACTCGACAAGCCAGCTCCCACCCAAACCCCATTCCACATTGGGGTTTGTGGTGAATGTGTGATCGCAAGACATTGCTTCAAATCAACCCGATAGACAAAAGGCACGGCGCACTCCGTGCCTTTTGCGTCCGGCTCTGAGAAAATGCCCGCACTTTTTTTGCGGATGCCGACATGACTGCCCTCAAGAACGACCGTTTCCTTCGTGCCCTGCTCAAGCAACCCGTGGACGTCACCCCTGTGTGGATGATGCGCCAGGCCGGTCGCTACCTGCCGGAATACCGCGCCAGCCGCGCCAACGCCGGCGACTTCATGAGCCTGTGCATGAACCCGGAGTTCGCCTGCGAAGTCACCCTGCAGCCGCTGGACCGCTACCCGCAACTGGACGCGGCCATCCTCTTCTCCGACATCCTCACCATTCCTGATGCCATGGGCCAAGGCCTGTACTTCGAAACCGGCGAAGGCCCGCGTTTCAAGAAGGTCGTCAGCACCCTGGCCGACATCGAAGCCCTGCCGATCCCTGATCCGCACAAAGACCTCGGCTACGTGATGGACGCCGTCAGCACCATCCGCCGCGAGCTCAACGGCCGCGTGCCGCTGATCGGCTTCTCCGGCAGCCCATGGACCCTGGCCACCTACATGGTTGAAGGCGGCTCGTCGAAAGACTTCCGCAAGACCAAGGCCATGCTCTACGACAACCCGCAAGCCATGCACCTGCTGTTGGACAAGCTGGCGCAGTCGGTCACTTCCTACCTCAACGCGCAGATCATGGCCGGCGCGCAAGCCGTGCAGATCTTCGACACCTGGGGCGGCAACCTGTCGTCGGCGGCGTATCAGGAGTTTTCCCTGGCCTACATGCGCAAGATCGTCAGCGGCCTGATCCGCGAACACGAAGGCCGCAAAGTGCCAGTCATCATGTTCACCAAGGGCGGCGGCCTGTGGCTGGAAAGCATCGCCGACGCCGGTGCCGATGCACTGGGCCTGGACTGGACCTGCGACCTCGGCGAAGCCCGCCAGCGCGTGGGCAACCGCGTCGCGCTGCAAGGCAACATGGACCCGACCGTGCTGTACGCCAAGCCGGAAGCGATCCGCACCGAGGTTGGCCGCATCCTGGCCAGCTATGGCAAGGGCAGTGGGCATGTGTTCAACCTGGGGCATGGCATCACGCCGGAAGTGAATCCGGAGCATGCCGGTGCGTTCTTGCGGGCGGTGCATGAACTGTCCGCGCAATATCACGAATAACACGCAAAACAAATGTGGGAGCGGGCTTGTGTGGGAGCGGGCTTGCTCGCGAAAGCGGTAGATCAGTTAAAACATCTTTGACTGACACACCGCATTCG
>NZ_JANLGL010000131.1:0-17408 GCF_024655625.1 Pseudomonas sp. 18.1.10 | reverse complement strand
ACAGCGCGAATGCGGTGCGTCAGTAACAGATGAGCTGGCTGCTCCACCGCTTTCGCGAGCAAGCCCGCTCCCACACTGCTACACCCCGGCAGCCTTCAGCCTCCGAGCATGCTCCACAAACAACCGGATCGGCTCCGCGCCCTTCCCCACCAACCCCATGGACTGGTTGACGATATCGAAGTGGTCCAGGGGAAAGTCATCACCAATCACCACCCCCAGGTGTGAACTGTAGCGCCCGACCATGCCATCACACTGGCCCTTCTCCCGCACAAAGCTGCGGGCGAACAGGCGACAGCTGCGATTGGTGCCGTCGAGCAGGTTGCGGCCACGGTCGGTGATGCCCGGCTGCAAAGTCCCGGACCACGAGTAATAACGCACGCCATTGACCTCTTCGGCGCCCTGCCCGCCCCAGGTGTCGGGCAAGCCTTGCGGGTACTGGCGATTGAACAACGCCACCCCGGCACTGGTCAGCGAATGGTGGGACGCCTGCAAGTCCGCCTTGAAACGCGGCCCGCGATAGCCGGTTTCCAGCACGCCCATTACCCAGGCGACCCCATGGAACAGCGCGCTCATGAGTCGTCCCTTCACGCCATCGATGGGGTAATGGAGGTGGATATGGTCCGCCAACTCCGAACCATGATTGGGCCCAGCCACCGACGTCACCGACGCCACCCACTCTGGGCGCTTGGCCGCCGCGTAACGTGCGGTCAACGAACCCTGGCTGTGGCCGATCAGGTTGACCTTGTCGGCGCCGGTCTCCCGGCGAATCTGCTCGATCTGCGCCAGCAACTGCTCGCCGCGCACCTCGCTGGAATCCAGCGGTGCGACCTGCACGGGCAACACCTGCGCCCCGCCCGCCCGTAGCGCCGGGACGATGCCGTACCAATAGGGAAAAAACCCCAAACGTACAAAACCGAGCATGCCGGGTACCAGCACCAGGGGGTAACGCGTGGCTAACGACTGCGGCATGGGGCGAACGTCCTCGAAACGGCTGACCTGAGCGCAAGCCTAGCCCAACCTCAAGTCGGGCTGATGACGCCGCAGGTAAATCCGATAAAACTTTTTGCGCCGCCCGGGACTCACAACTTTGAGCGATCACGCCAGCAGAGCGTGGCGCAAAACCGGATTAGCACCAGGAGATTGAGATGACTGAAGCACACCTGACTGACGTTGCCACTCTGCGCAGCCGCGCCCGCCAAAATGTCGAAAACGGCGCGGTCACTGAAGGCTACGACGCCGACCGTGAAGAAATCATCCGCTTGCTCAACGCCTCGCTGGCCACGGAACTGGTCTGCGTGCTGCGCTACAAGCGCCACTACTTCATGGCCAGCGGCCTCAAGGCATCCGTCGCCGCTGACGAGTTCCTGGAGCATGCCACCCAAGAGGCCGAACACGCCGACAAACTCGCCGAGCGCATTGTGCAACTGGGCGGCGAGCCAGAGTTCAACCCGGACCTGCTGTCGAAGAATTCCCACGCGCAGTACGTGGCGGGCAAGAACTTGAAGGAAATGGTCTACGAAGACCTGGTGGCGGAGCGGATCGCGGTGGACAGCTATCGCGAGATCATCCAGTACATCGGCGATAAAGACCCGACCACGCGCCGGATCTTCGAAGACATCCTGGCCCAGGAAGAAGAACACGCCGACGACATGGCGGACATTCTGCAAGGTCTCTAATCAACAACACCTGACAGTGTGGGAGCTGGCTTGCCTGCGATTGCGGTGGATCAGTCGATATCTTCGGTGACTGACCCACCGCAATCGCGGGCAAGCCCGCTCCCACATTTTCGACCGTTTCACCTGTTAGTTTTGACAGTAGATTCCCTACCGCAAAAGGGCTAATCAGTATTCCCAACATTCGCCATCAATACCGTTGGCCGAACGAATGTGGGGTAACCGCTTATGAAGAGTATCCGGTTCGTTGCAACGGCCTTGGCCACGCTACTGATAAGCCACGGTGCCCAGGCCCTGGATGCCAACGAAGAAATCACCCCTAGCAGCGAGGGGTTCAAATACTGGGTCTACGCAGTGACCTGGCAGCCAAGTTTTTGCGAGTTGAAACCCGAAACGACAGGCTGCGATAAACCGCCGCAAAAGTTTCTCACGCACGGCGTATGGCCCTACAACGACAGCATGGGGCAGAAAACCAACCGTCACCCCGCCTCTTGCAACACCGCCCCCAGTTGCCAATCAACCACTGCCTGCGATATCAGCGACGACAAGCTAGAACAGATTGCCAACACCCCCGCCATCGCTCAGCTAGTCACTGTAGCCCCGCAAGGGATGTTCAGATATGAATGGAAAAAACACGGAACCTGCTCAGGCCAAACAGAAAGTGACTATTTCAATGAAATCGTCAGACTACGCAAATCCGTGATGTACCTCGAGCCCATGTTCAATAAGTGGATCGGCAGCAGCGTGGCGTTCGCCCAGTTGAGGAACGCATTTCCCACCCATGCCTCCTTCCGTTGTTTCGTCCTGAACGGCAAGCAGTACCTGCATGAAGTCTTCTACTCAATCAATCAGGACGGCACCCCCTATAAAGGTAATCCTGCCCTTCAGATTGGTATCCCCTGCGCAAATCAGGAGACGTTCATTCCGGCTGGAATCTAACCCTTCACCGTTTTCGGCGCCTTGCCTTCCTTCATCTGTTGCAACAACGGTGCACACTGGTTCGGCACGTCCCCGCTCGGCGCAATCAGCGCCAGCAGGCCGGCTGCAGGGCCGACGATCACACCCAGCGCGACCATGCCCGCACCACGCAGCATCAGCGGCACCGCTTTCACCCCGGCGTTGGGCTTGATGAACGGGCCATTGACGTACAACGGCGAGCGCAGGGAGAACAGGCGGAAGCCTTTTGATTCCGGGGTGATGGTCAGGTCCAACTGCTCGGTGGCCATGTTCGCGGTGCCGTCGATGTAGATGATGGCGTTCTCGGTATCGAACACAAACAAGCGCGTCGTGGCCAGGCCAGTCTTGATGCCGAAGTCGGCGGCCGCGCAGTTGATCTTCACTTCCTTGTCGCCAAACAGGCGCCCCACCACGTAGTTGCCGACGTTGAGCCCGGCGATTTCCATCAGGCCACGGCTGATGGCGCCGTCGTTGATAAGCATCTTCAGGTCACCGTTGGAGCTGCCCAGCAGCGCCGCCACGGAGTTGCCGCGCCCGGCAATGTCGGCGTCGCCATTGAGTTCGCCGAAGCTGGTTTTCATCGGTTCGAAGGTTGGGAACAGTTGCTTGAGCTTGAAGTTGCGTGCGGTGAGCTTGGCGCGGCCTTCCATCGGCGTGATGCGGCCGTTCAGGCGGATCTGCGCGTCGAGCTTGCCGCCGGCCACGCCGAAGCGCAGGGGTTCGAGGCTCAGTTGGCCGTCGTTGAGCACCAGGTGGGTGTAGAGGTCGGTGAACGGCAGTTCGGCACTGTGCACGATACGTTTGCCGGTGAATTCCACGTCGGCGTCCATGTCGCGCCAGCGTTCGGTGCGGAACTCTTCCACCGGCAACACCTTGGTCGCCGGCTGTTTGCTTTCACCGCCACGGGCCTTTTGCTTGGCGTTGGAGTCGGCGCCGATCAAGGGCGCGAGGTCGGCCATCAACAGTTGGTTGGACACCAGCGCGCCGCTGAGCTTGGGCCGTGGCTGGCTGGCGACATAGGCGAGGTTGCCGTGGATGTCACTGTTGCCGATCTTGCCGTTGAAGTTCTCATACGTGAATGACGCGCCGCTGGCTTCGTGCAACTTGGCGATCAGGTGGCCGTCGGTGGAATAGGCCGGCGAGTCCGGCAGGGTCACGCCGGTCAGCGGGTACAGGTTGCCGAGGCTTGAGCCTGCGAGTTTCAGGCGCAGATCGAGGGCGCCGAGGTTGAGCGGGTCGGTCAGGGTGCCGGCCAGGGCGATGCTGGTATCGGCGATCTTGACCTGGGCTTGCAGCGGGAACGGCTTGGCCGCGTCCTGCAAGGCGAGCAGGCCGCCGATCTTGCCGCTGCCGTCGAGTTTCTGGCCGTGGTACTGGCCTTTGACCTTGAGGGCGAATGCATAGTCTTGCGGCGCCGCGCCTTTTTCCAGGGCTTTCTTGGCATCCGCGTCGCCGACGATTTCGCCGAACGGGATCGGTTTGCCCAGGGGGTCGACGATCACATCGAGCTGGGTCTTGAGGGTTTGGTCGTCGAGGGTCACATGGCCTTTGTCGAAGCCGATGGCACCGATGTCGACCACCCAGTTGGACGGTTCGGCATTCGGGTCCTTGGGGTCGAACTTGAAGGTCCAGTTGGCGCGGCCGTCGGCGAGGCGCTGCAACTCGGCGCTCGGTTCAGTCAAGTCGATACGCGGGATCACCACGCGCTGTACCAGCAATGCCAGGGGCGAGATGCGCAGCTCGACCTTCTTCAGGGTGACCATCTGCGGTTTTTTCGACCAGTCGGGGTTGCCCAGGCTCAGGTCCTCGGCGATCACATGGGGCCACGGCACCCAGGCACGCCAGCCACCTTCATCGGGCTCACGCGCCCACACCACGGCCAGGTTGCCGTTGATGGCAAACGGGCGATGCAACTCTTCGGAGACCTTGGCATTGATCTGCGGCTTGATGCGGTTCCAGTCGAAGAACGCCAGCAGCAACACCACCACGGCGATTAATAGAACGAAGCTGGCACAGCTCCAAGCGACGATTTTGCGCGTGCGCGTCATTGCACAGGACTCCTGAATACGACCGGCCAGGTAACAGCCTTTTAAGACAGCTTATAGGACTACGACTGGCAAACCGCGCGGGGGTTTAACCCAATCCGTTATTTGCCGGGAAAAACCAGGTTTTCTGACCGTATCGACAGATTCTCCTTACGACAGCGCACCAATGTTACCCATGGACGTGTCGAAAATACCCACCCCGGTGCAAAACCGCGGGCTTGAGAGGTGCGAGTTAGAGCCTCCGCCGGGAACAATCAATTCTGTTGATTATTACCATTGTGTTTATGAACTTTTATATCGACTTATCGAGAGTAGCATTAGCCCTGTACCCACTTTATCGCCCTCCCAAGGAGCAACCCATCATGAAACGCCAAGTACTCGCTACCGTCCTGTTGTCCGTCCTGGCTTCCAGCGCTTTTGCCCTGCCAGCTGCCGAACAAGCGACCCCACAGAACAAGGCTCAAGCCGTGCAGTCCAGCCAGACCCTGGCACGCAGCGGTTCGCAAGAAGAAGAAAACCGTGATTACGCCAAAGGCGCTGTCGCTGAAAACGGCCGCAACCGCCTGGAAGAGAAAGGCCTGGTTGAAGGCGGTGCTGAACAAGCCAACAAACGCGCCTACACCGAAGGTGTTGCTGAAGGTGGCCGTGATCGCCTGGAACAGAAAGGCCTGGTCGAAGGCGGCGCTGAACAGGCCAACAAACGCGCTTACACCGAAGGTGTTGCTGAAGGCGGCGCTGATCGCCTGAAAGAACTGCACGAAGCCCAGAGCTAAGCCTGTGGTGGCCCATAAAAAAGCCCGATCCGTCGATCGGGCTTTTGCTTTGCTGTAGACCGCGTCACGCCCCACCCCGCGCAAGTTCGACGCCGATGAAGGGGTTTTGCTAGAGTGCGTCGCTGAACTTGCCGACAAAGCCCGCCCGCCCATGCTGCCCCGCGCCGAACAGAAGCAACAGACCCGCCTCGCCCTGATGGACGCAGCCCGCCATCTGATGGAGTGTGGCCGTGGGTTTGGCAGCCTGAGCCTGCGCGAAGTGGCCAAGACGGCCGGCATTGTGCCCACCGGTTTCTATCGCCACTTTGCCGACATGGACCAGCTTGGACTCGTCCTGGTCAGCGAGGTCGGCCAGACCTTCCGCGCCACCATTCGCCTGGTGCGCCACAACGAATTCGTGATGGGCGGCATTATTGATGCCTCCGTGCGCATCTTTCTCGATGTGGTGTCGGCCAACCGTTCGCAGTTCCTGTTCCTCGCCCGCGAGCAATACGGCGGCTGCCTGGCCGTGCGCCAAGCCATCGGCGCCTTGCGCGAAGACATCACCCGCGACCTCGCGGCCGACCTCACGCTGATGCCCAAGCTGCAACACCTGGACGGCGAAGGTTTGCATGTGATGGCCGACCTGATCGTCAAAAGTGTGTTCGCCACCCTGCCCGACATCATCGACCCGCCCGCCCAGGCCCTGCCTGCGCACCTCACGCCCCAGGCAAAAATCACCCAGCAATTGCGCTTTATCTTTATCGGCCTCAAGCATTGGCAGGGTTTGGGCAGCACCGAATAAGCCGATCACCCCGCCGAGTGGAAACGCTTGGCCGTCGTGTAGTTTTTATTCCAATAGCTGTTGCTCAGCGAATCGATGCGGATGCTTTTGCCGGTGCGGGGCGAATGGATAAATTTGCCTTCGCCGATATAGAGCCCCACATGGCTGACCTGGCCGCTCCCATTGCCTTTGAAAAACACCGCATCACCGGGCTTCAGCGCGTGGCGCGGGATGGTCGCGGCGGTCGAGCGATGCATCGCCGCCGTGGTGCGCGGGATCTGGATATTCGCTTCGGTCTTGAACAGGTAGACCAGGAAGCTGCTGCAATCGAACCCTTGCTGTACCGAGGTGCCGCCGAATTTGTAGGGCGTGCCCAGCAGTTCATGGGCGCGGTCTACCACCCCGCTGATGGCCGTCGGGGCGAAGGTGGGACGGGGCTGCAAATTGGCCGAAGCCGATGAGATGGAGAAAGACAGTCCGATGATGACGAAACAAAAAAATGACTTGAGCATGATAAGCGTCGCGACAAATTAAACACGGCGCGAATCCTAAAGACTCAGCACGAAGCGCCATGAACGGCGAATCCCCAAGCCGTGTAGGACAAATCCCAAAAACGCCCCAACCATGTGCACGCACCCCCAATGAGCACCATTCTGACGCGGCGAGAGATTTTTCCTACGCCCTATTTAGTGGCGTCACAGCGCCTACTTACGGGCGATTCCTACTCAGCGCCGAGATTGGCAAGGCCCTTGCTCTAGCACTTGCATCGCTCATTGCTGGAAGCCTTCTGATGCTGGTGATCCACCGCCGAACCGCCCCCCAAGCCCTCTGGGCTGCCGAGCTGCTGCTGAATTTCGAAGCCCGCAGCAAAAGCCGCCTGCGCTGTTTCAGTGCCGACGGTGAAGATGTCGGCCTGTTCCTGGAGCGTGGCCAGCCACCCCTGCACGATGGCGAATTCCTACAAGCAGAAGACGGACGTGTCGTACGCGTCTGCGCCCGCCCTGAACAACTGCTGCACGTCACCTGCCCCAGCGCCTTTGAACTGACCCGTGCCGCCTATCACCTGGGCAATCGCCACGTCGCGCTGCAAGTGGGAGATGGCTGGCTGCGCCTGCTCGATGACTACGTGCTCAAGGCCATGCTCGATCAACTGGGCGCCACCACTGAAACCCTGGAAGCGCCGTTCCAGCCGGAACACGGCGCCTATGGCGGTGGCCATCACCATTCGCGCCATGGCGACGAAGATTTCAACTACCCGCCCAAGCTGCACCAGTTCGGCGTACGTCCATGAACCCAGCCTGGGCGCTGTTGCGTCTGGCCAGTCCGCAATTGCCGATTGGCGGCTACAGCTATTCCCAAGGCCTGGAAATGGCCGTGGAAAACGGCCGCGTCAGTGATGCCGCCAGTGCCCGCCGCTGGATCAGCGATCAGTTGTTGCTCAACCTCGCACGCTTTGAAGCACCGCTGTTGCTCGCCCATTGCCACGCCGCTGCGCAACAGGATTGGCCACAGCTGGCCAAGCTGTGTGAAGAGCACCGCGCCAGCCGTGAGACCCGCGAGCTGTATCAAGAGAGCCGGCAGATGGGCTACTCCCTGCAGCAGCTGCTCAATGGCTTGCCTGAATTGGACGCCGCCGCGCGCAGCTTTCTTGAACAACGCGGCGAACCCCACCTCGCCCTGGGCTGGGCACTGGCCGCCCGCGCCTGGACCATCAGCCCCGCCGACGCCCTCGCCGCCTGGCTGTGGAGCTGGCTGGAAAACCAGCTGGCCGTGCTGATGAAAACCCTGCCCCTGGGCCAGCAAGCCGCCCAGCGCCTGACCAGCGAGCTGCTGCCACTGCTGCAACAAGCCCAGCAGGACGCCGCGCGGATCGACCCCAACCATTTCGGCAGCGCCGCGTTCGGCCTGTCCCTGGCGTGCATGGCCCACGAGCGCCAGTACAGCCGCCTGTTCCGTTCCTAGGAGAACCACACATGAATACACAACCTTTGCGCGTCGGCATCGGCGGCCCAGTGGGCTCCGGCAAGACCGCGCTGACCCTGGCCCTGTGCCTCGCCCTGCGCGAGCGCTACAACCTGGCCGTGGTCACCAACGACATCTACACCCGCGAAGACGCCGACTTCCTGGTGCGCAACCAGGCGCTGGCACCCGAGCGCATCATCGGCGTGGAAACCGGTGGCTGCCCGCACACGGCGATCCGCGAAGACGCGTCGATCAACCTTGAAGCGGTGGACCAGCTCAACCGCCGCTTCCCCGGCCTGGACCTGATCCTGGTGGAGTCCGGTGGCGACAACCTCTCGGCGACGTTCAGCCCGGAGCTGTCGGACCTGACCATCTATGTGATTGATGTCTCCGCCGGCGACAAGCTGCCGCGCAAGGGCGGGCCGGGCATTTGCAAGTCCGACCTGCTGGTCATCAACAAGATCGACCTGGCGCCGCTGGTCGGCGCCTCGCTGGAATTGATGAACAGCGACACCACCCGCATGCGCAACGGCAAACCCTTTGTGTTCAGCAACCAGAAAACCGGGGTTGGCCTGGAAGAAATCGTCGCCTTTATCGAACGCCAAGGCCTGCTGACCGCCGCCTGATAAACCCATAAGGAACCTGTCCATGAGCCTCAAGAAACTCTTCACTGCCGCCGCGTTGCTGCTGGCCCCGGCCCTCGCGTTCGCCCACCCGGGCCATGGTGATAACGGCTTGATCGCCGGGATCAGCCACCCGCTGGGCGGTATCGATCATTTGCTGGCGATGGTTGCAGTCGGCTTGTGGGCCGCGCAACAGAAAGGCGCGGCCCGCTGGGCGCTGCCGTGCACGTTTGTCGGCACCATGTTGATCGGTGGCGTGCTGGGCTTTGAAGGGATGCAATTGCCGGCGATGGAAAGCGGGATAGCCGCGTCGGTGCTGGCGCTGGGCCTGGCGGTGGCGCTGGCGGTGCGGCCGCCGTTGTTTGTGGCGGTCGGGGCGACGGCGTTGTTCGCTTTGTTCCATGGCGTGGCTCATGGGCTTGAGCTGCCGGACATGTCCAGCCCGTGGGCGTATGCGGCCGGTTTTGTCGGGGCGACGGCGGTGTTGCACGCGGCCGGGTATGCGGTGGTGCGTTTCCTGCCGGCTGCGGCGGCGCCGTTGGTGCGGATTGCCGGGGCGGCTTCGGCGGCGACTGGGGTTTGGTTGCTCGCGGGCTGAGCTTTGTTGCGTGTGTGCGGGCCTCATCGCAGGCAAGCCAGCTCCCACATTTTGATCTGCGACCCCAATCAAATGTGGGAGCTGGCTTGCCTGCGATAGCGGTCCCACAGACACCACAGAACCCAAGCCTGCTACCATGCGCGCCTACACCCCTGCCGTGACGACGCCAGCCAATGCCCACCGCTCCAAGCTCCACCCTGAACGCCGTGCTCACGCACTTCCACACCCTGATCGTGCCGCTCTGGCAGGGCCCTGGCTGGAATGCCGACCTCGCGTTGCCCTATGAAGCGCTGGACGCCAATCACCATCCGTTACCTGCGCAACGCTACCGCGCCATGGCCTGTGCCCGGCAGTTGTACCTGTTCGCCAGCCTGATCGGCGAACCCAGCGCGGCGTTTGCCGAAGAGCGCGCGGCGGCGTTGTTCCGGTCCCTGCAACGGCACTTCCACGATGCCGAGCACGGCGGCTGGTTCTACAGCATCGACCCGGCCGGCCAGCCGCTGGACAAGCGCAAAGACCTCTATACCCACGCCTTCATCATCTTCGCCTGCGCCCACTACTGGGCCAAGGTGCGCGAGCCGTTGGTGGAGTCGGTGCTCAACGCCGCCCTGGCCGTGGTCGCCCAACGCTTTGCCACAGGCGACGGCCTGTACGAAGCCGTGCTGGAACGCAACTGGTCGTCCCTCAAGTCCGGCCCGCTGCAAAACCCGCTGATGCACCTGGCCGAAGGCTTCCTGGCCACCCTCGCCGTGCGTGAAGACGCCGACGTACAAGCGGCACTGCTAGGCTTGGCGACGGCCATGCAGCAGCGCTTCATCGACCGCCAGCATGGCGTAATGATGGAAAAACCGCTGGGTGCTGTGGATAACTGGTTTGAGCCGGGGCACCAGTTCGAGTGGTTCTTTTTGCTGGAATCTTCCGACGTCCTACGCGGCACGCCGTTACACGCCTCGTTGACGCGGGCCTTTGCCTACGCCGAACAAAAGGGTGTGGATAAGTTGAGCGGCGCGGTCAGCGGCATGTTGGCACTGGATGGCAGCGTGCGTGATGGCACCCAGCGCATCTGGGCCCAGGCGGAATACCTGCGGGCGCTGACCTTGCGGCCGGGCAGCGATGCGGTGTTGCAGCTCCCGTTGCTGGCGCTGCAACAGCACTTTCTGCATGACAAAGGCTGGAATGAATGCCTGGATGCCCAGGGTGTGGTGAGTCGGTGGGATATGCCGTCGACTACGCCTTATCACTTGGCGACTTGCTATCAGGGGCTGGTCCAGCATCTGGGCTGACCTTTGGGGCCTCTTCGCGAGCAAGCCCGCTCCCACAGTTGACCGCGCCCTACCTTTGGAATGCGGTCGAATGTGGGAGCGGGCTTGCTCGCGAATGCCTCACCTCGGTCTAACAGACCTCACGCAATCCACTTGCGATCCCCCGTAAAACTGATGGTCAACCACCGCGCCGCATCCGCTTTGCCCAGCCCTGTGGATATCTCTTCGCGCAGCCCGTCGAGGGTCGCGACGTTATCCACCGGGTAATCCGCCGGCAACACCACATGAATCTCGATAAACCGCGCCCGCCCGTGTTTTTGCACGTAGGACACGTAGTCATCGAAACCGTGTTTGGCCTGGGCCGCGTCCATCACTTCACGCACCTTGTCGTCCAACTGGTCCGGGGCAATCCCCAGCACCTCGCGCAACGCCGGGCGCAGGATCTTGAACGCCGGTGCGAGCATGCTCAGGGCCAGCAGGATCAGGATCAATGGGTCGACGTACACCGCCCACTCGCCATAGCCCTGGGACTTGAGCAACAGCGCGGCGAGAAAGCTGATAAGCAAACCAATCGACAGCATGGCGTCCACCAGCCAGCTGATGTTGTCGAACTGGATCAGCGAGGACTTGAGCGTGCGATTGCGATAACGCACGTAGAAGAAGTAGGCAAATTCGACGACGGTAAACACCGCCGCATAAACGATCACCAGCCCCAACTCGATCTCGCGCCCGCCATTGATAATGCCGAACACGCCGTTGAGGAACGCATAGATGGCGATCAGCAACAGGAAGCTGCCTTCGATCAACAGCACCATGGGCTCCAGGTGCCAGTAGCCGAACTGGAAGCGTTCGTTGCTTTTCTTGGCGATCAGCTTGGCCGTGATCAGCATCAACACCTTGATGGCGGTGGCGATCAGCGAGAAAAAGCCGTCGAACAGAATGGATTGGGCGCCGGATATCACACCCGTGACAATCCCGGCGATCGCGACGGCGAACATCAGGATGGTCGATTGTTTGAGCAGTGCCTGCTCACCTCGGTTACTCACATTTCCTCCTGTCAAAACCTTGAAACCGCTGGGTGCGGTGGGGTTCTCAGGAGGGGAGTGTACCTTATGGCCTGTTTTGGCTGATTTGACGCCTTCGCGGGCAAGCCCGCTCCCACACTTGACCGCATTCCAAGGATGTACTCGGTCAAAATGTGGGAGCGGGCTTGCTCGCGAAGCAGGCGGCGCGGTCTAAAGCCTTACTTGGCCCCACGCTCAATGGCAAACCCCGCCCAGGTCTGGCTCACCGGCATCAATTCCAGGCGGTTGATGTTCACGTGCGCCGGGGTGTTCATGACCCAGAAGATCGTGTCGGCAATGTCCTGCGGCTGGATCGGCTCGGCGCCAGCATAGGTCGCGTCATAACGCGCCCGGTCGCCGCCAAAGCGCACCAGCGAGAACTCGCTCTCGCACAGGCCCGGCTCGATGTTGGTCACCCGTACGCCGGTGCCTTGCAGGTCGCAGCGCAGGTTCAGCGAGAACTGCTTCACGAACGCCTTGGAACCGCCATACACATGGCTGCCCGGGTACGGATAGTTGCCGGCGATGGAACCGAGGTTGATGATCCCGGCGCCACGGCCGTGGGCGATCAGGCGCGGCAGCAGCAGGCTGGTGGTGGTCAGCAGGCCCTTGATGTTGGTATCGACCATGGTTTCCCAATCGTCGAGGCTGCACTTGGGTGCTGGGTCGGTACCGACGGCCAGGCCCGCGTTGTTGATCAGCCCGCGCAGCTTGGCGAACGCTGGCGGCAGGTTGGCGATTGCGTCTTCCATGCCCTTGCGATCACGCACGTCCACCACCAGGCCGTGTACCTCGGTCTGCTGGGAAAGCTCTTCGACCAGCGCATTCAAGCGCTCGGCACGACGACCGGTGAGCACCAGTTTCCAGCCGGCTTCGGCAAAACGACGGGCGCAGGCTTCGCCGAAACCTGAGGTTGCGCCAGTAATAAACAGCGTGTTGGACATGGTGTTCTCCTTGCGGGCATCGGGAAAAAATCAGCCAGCAGAATGCCCGTACGACGCGGTTGCGGCAACCGCTACGCGCAGAACTTCATGCATGACTGGTCAGTTTTTAACCATATCGATACAAGCCTTGCGGGCCGTGGCTTGTAGCCATGTGCGCGCAGGTTATCCACAACTGCGCCCACAGTCTTTGGGGGCAAGTGCAAAATACCCCAGGCCGCTGTATGCGGGGCTTACAGACGGTTTTGGAAAGTTTTTTGCTTGACCTTGGCGGGGCCGTATGTAGGCCCATCGATGGGGAGAAAATTCCAACGATGGCTCCAGGCCAGTCATTCCGGCCTCTGCGGAAGTCTTTCCAGAGTTTAGTCACAGACTTATCCACAGGCTGATCGGACATAAATCGGTCATATACCTGTGTCTTTAAACAGGTTGACAAACCCCTTGGGCAGTCGCAAAAAAGCCACTGATCAAAAAACGTACACCACGCTGCAAGCCACGCCGTTCGAGGCTTTCAGCCAAGTACTACCACGTTACCCACAGCCGGTTCCACAGTGGATGGGGACAAGTCAAAACTGTGACAAAACAGGGATTTGCGGCGGCTATATGTCGCGCTTTGGAGGGTGGCTGGATTTGTTTTCCACAATTTGGTATCGGCCTTATGAACACCGCAAAACAAATGTGGGAGCTGCTCTTTGTGGGAGCTGGCTTGCCTGCGATAGCATCGCCTCGGTTTGTCAGATAGACCGAGGTGTCTGCATCGCAGGCAAGCCAGCTCCCACACAAAGCCAGCTCCCACAGGGGGGGGTTGCGTCAAGCTTTAGATCAGTGCCCGCCGAGGTAGGCGTTGCGCACTTCCTCGTTCACCAACAGCTCTTTACCGGTGCCGGTGAGACGAATCTCGCCGTTGACCATCACATACGCTCGGTCCGACAAGCGCAGCGCATGGTTGGCGTTCTGCTCCACCAAGAAGATGGTCATCCCGGTCGACGCCAGCTCGCGCAAGGTCGAGAAGATCTGCTTCACCACAATCGGCGCCAGGCCCAGGCTCGGTTCGTCCAGCAGCAACAGCTTGGGCCGGCTCATCAGTGCGCGGGCGATGGCGAGCATTTGCTGCTCGCCACCGGACATGGTCATGGCCCGCTGGTTGCGCCGCTCCTTGAGCCGTGGGAACAGCTCGAACATGCGCTGCATGTCCTGGCTGGCGAACTTGTCACCGATGGGGATGGTGCCCATCAGCAGGTTTTCCTCGACGGTCATGTCGGGGAACACCCGCCGCCCTTCCGGCGACTGCGCGATGCCGTTGGAGGCGATGTAGTGGGACGACTTGTGGGTAATGTCGACGCCGTTGTACAGGATCTGCCCCGACTCGGCCCGTGGCTGGCCGAAGATCGACATCAGCAGCGTGGATTTGCCCGCGCCGTTGGAGCCGATCAGGCTGACGGTTTCGCCTTCGTTGATGTGCAGCGAGACTTTTTTCAGGGCCTGGATCGGGCCGTAGAACACGTCCAGGTCCTTCATTTCGAGGATAGGTGCACTCATACCAGCTCCTCTTCGTCGGCGCCGAGGTAGGCGGCAATCACTTTCGGGTCGTTGCGGATCGCCTCCGGGCCGCCTTCGGCGATCACGTTGCCGTGGTCGAGCACCACGATGTGGTCGGAAATACTCATCACCATGCCCATGTCGTGTTCAATCAGCACCACCGTCAGGTCGTGTTCGTCGCGCAACAGGCGAATCATCGCGCTGAGGGCTTCGGTTTCCTGGGGGTTGAGGCCCGCTGCCGGTTCGTCCAGGCAGATGATCTGCGGCCGCGTGCACATGGCCCGGGCGATTTCCAGGCGGCGCTGCTGGCCGTAGGAGAGTTCGCCCGCCAGGCGGTTGGCGCAGTCCACCAGGTCCACCACTTCCAGCCAGTAGAAGGCATGGTCGAGGGCGTCGCTTTCGGCCTTGCGGTAGCCCTTGGTGTTGAGGATGCCCGCCAGCATGTTGCGGTTGACCCACATGTGCTGGGCCACCAGCAGGTTCTCCACCACCGACATTTCCTTGAACAGGCGAATGTTCTGGAAGGTCCGGGCCAAACCGGCGCGGTTCACCAAATGGGTGCCGCCGAACATCTTGTAGTACACCCGGCTGAGGAAGCTTTTCGGCGAGACAAAGTCGGTGGGCTGGAAGCGCTCGCCGAGTAGTTGGATCACGTCGGTCTGCTTGCCGCGCACGTTGAGGTTGATCTTGCCGCCGCTGGCTTTGTAGAAGCCGGTGAGGCAGTTGAACACCGTGGTCTTGCCGGCGCCGTTGGGGCCGATCAGGGCGAAGATCGAGTTGCGTTCGACCTTGAGGCTCACATCGCTCAAGGCCTTGATGCCCCCGAAGTGCATCATCAGGTGTTCCACGGAAAGGACGACTTCCTTGCTCATGGCGCCACTCCTTTACGTGGTGTCACACCGGTACGGCTGATGCGGATCAAGCCGCGCGGTCGCCAGATCATCATCACCACCATCAACACGCCAAACAGCAGTACGCGGTATTCAGAGAAGCTGCGCAGCAGCTCCGGCGCAACGGTCAACACGAACGCCGCGATCACCACGCCCACCGTCGAGCCCATGCCGCCCAGCACCACGATGGCGAGGATCAGCGCCGACTCGAAGAAGGTGAACGACGACGGGTTGACGAAGCCCTGGTAGCTGGCAAAAAACACCCCGGCCAGGCCGGCGGTGGACGCGCCAATGGTGAACGCCGAGAGCTTGACCAGCACGTGGTTCAGGCCCATGGAACGGCAGGCGATCTCATCTTCGCGCAAGGCTTCCCAGGCGCGGCCGACGGGCATGCGGGTCAGGCGGTGCTTGATGTACAGCACCGCCAGCACCACCAGGAACAGCACGATGTAGATGAACATGAACTTGATGTTGGGGTTGTAATCGATGCCGAAGAACTCGTGGAACGGTATCCCGCCCTCCTTCGCCTTGCGCCCGAACTCCAGGCCGAGGAAGGTGGGCGATGGCACCGGCATGCCGTTCGGCCCGCCGGTAAACGACAGCCAGTTATTCAGCACCAGGCGGATGATTTCACCGAAGCCCAGGGTCACGATGGCCAGGTAGTCACCGTGCATTCGCAACACCGGGAAGCCGAGTATGCATCCCGCCAACGCCGCCGCGATGGCCGCCAAGGGCAGCACCGTCCAGAAGCCGAGGCCGAGGTATTGATAACCCAGGGCCAGGCCGTAGGCGCCGATGGCGTAGAACGCCACGTAGCCCAGGTCGAGCAGGCCGGCCAGGCCGACCACGATGTTCAGGCCCAGGCCCAGCAGCACGTAGATCAAGCCGAGGATGACCACGGTGAGCAGGTACTTGTTGGCGAAGATCGGGAACACGATGGCGATCACGATCAGTGCCGGGATGATCCAGCGCAGCCGCGACTTGTAGTCCGGCGCCAGCACATGCACACCGGAGCCGCTGCTTTCGAAGCCCTGCAGGATCTTCAGGCCCTTGGGGGTTTGCAGGAACAGGCTCAGGGCAAAGCGGCCGGCCATGACGATGGCGACCAGCGTGGCCACCCGGGCCGGTTCCAGGTTGAAGCTGTAGCCGTCGAGGACGACGCCGACGATCGGACCGAACACGACCAGGGAAATAAGCCCGGCGAGAATCGTATCGACCACACTTTTCTTGATATCGATGGGTTTGGCAGCAGACATGTTTACACCTTAGCCACGAGTGGGCGACCCAGCAGGCCCTGGGGACGGAAAATCAGAATCACCACCAGCAGGGAGAAACTGAACACGTCTTTGTAGTCAGAGTTGATCAACCCCGCGAACAGCGACTCGGAGATGCCGAGGATGATCCCGCCGAGCATCGCCCCAGGCAGGGAGCCAATGCCGCCGAGGACCGCCGCGGTAAACGCCTTGATGCCGATGATGAAGCCGGCATAGAAGTCGAAGGTGCCGTAGTTGAGGGTGATGAGCACACCGGCGAGGGCGGCCATGGCGGCACCGATGACAAACACGTAGGAGATCACGCGGTCAGTGTTGATGCCGAGGATGGAGGCCATCTTGCGGTCTTGCTGGGTGGCGCGGCACATGCGGCCGAGCTTGGTGTATTTGATGACGTAGGTCAGCAGGGCCATGCCTGCAAAGGCGGCGACCAGGATGAAGACCTTGGTGTACGTCAACTGCACGAAGCCGGTGCCGATATCGACACGCCAGGCCCCGGCCAGCAGGGTGGGAATGCCTTGTTGCTTGGCGCCCTGGGCGATCTGTGCGTAGTTCTGCAGGATCAGCGAGATGCCGATGGCGCTAATCAGCGGCGCGAGTCGAGTGGAGTTGCGCAGGGGTTTGTAGGCGACACGCTCGATGACCCAACCGTACACGCCGGTGACGACCACGGTGAAGATCAAGGTGCCGAGAATGAGCAGCGGGAAGGATTCGATGCCGAAGTAGGCAAGCAGGGCCAGGGTGATCGCCGCGAGGTAAGCGGAAATCATATAAACCTCGCCGTGGGCGAAGTTGATCATGCCGATGATGCCATAGACCATTGTGTAGCCGATGGCGATCAGGCCGTAGACCGACCCGAGGGTCAGGCCGTTGACCAGTTGCTGCAGGAAAATACCATCCATAACGCAATCTCACGCGGTGAGCACCTGCACACCTGTGGGTGTGCGGCGCTTCTGGAGGAAAAGACAGATCTCGATCACAACACAGTCCCCCTGTGGGAGCGGGCTTGCTCGCGAATGCGGTGTGTCAGAAACACATTCAGAGACT
>NZ_JANLGL010000130.1:0-17438 GCF_024655625.1 Pseudomonas sp. 18.1.10 | reverse complement strand
GTCACCGAATGTGTTTCTGATACACCGCATTCGCGAGCAAGCCCGCTCCCACATTAGCCCGCACCCACAGTTCGAGCCGGTTGACGATCAGTCACTGGCTCAGCGGAATGACCTTCGCCGGCTCAGTGAGCCGTTGGTGCAGGTTCTGCACCTGGCTCTGCAAGGTGGTGATGTTGCGGGTGGTCTGGATGCGGAACAGATCAAACTCCTTGTTGCTCGGCGCATCGCTGTTGGCCGGCGGGTTGTCCTGGGCACTCTTGAGCACCACCAGGTCCTGCTCCAGACGGGCAATGGCCGCACTGGGGTTGCCTTGTTTCTTCAGCGCGGCCACATCAGCCACCAGTTCCTTGAACTCGGCATCGCGCTTGGCCGCATCACCTTGCGCCGCTTTGAGGGTTGCCACGGCGTCGGTCAGGGCCTGGACCTGGCCTTGCAGCTTGCTGTTGGCACTCGACAGCTCGGCGGTGCTGGCGCTCATTTGTGCCAGGCGCTTGTCCAGCTCGGTGGCCTGGCCGGCCACGCCAACCTGTTGCTTGCCCTGTTCGAGCAACTGGGTTTCCAACTGGCGGATCTGCAACTTCAGCGCTTCGCTGCCGTTGTTCACACTGGCTTCACTGGCGACGACCTTGCCGGAAATATCCTGCAGGCGCCCCGCCGCTTCTTCGCTGATGCGCGCAAAGCTTTCCTGGGTCGCGACCAGTTGCTGGCCCATCAGGGAAATCTGCTGGAAGCTCCACCAGGCCAGGCCGGCAAAGGCGATCAGCAACGCGCCGATCAAGGCCCACAAGGGCCCGGTGCTGGCGCTCTTGACCTTGACCACCGGCGTGTTGCGCGAGCGCACCGACGTGGCGGGGGTAGGTTCGAAATCGTCGTCATCACCCAAATCGGCCCGCAGGCTGGGAACGTTGTCGAAATCATCTTTGGCATCGTTACGCATGAATCAACCCTGAATCGGTGAGGTGGCGAGCGGCGGGAGTATAAACCGCGGTCCTGATGCTCTGATCGACCCGGAACCACGAATTCGGTTCCCGATGTGTTGCCTGTTGTGACCTTACTTCAGCCCCGGGTCCTGGGCCTTCCACCAACTGCAGAACTCGTCGAGGGCGGTCCACAGGCTGACCTTGGGCTCGTAGTCCAGATAATGCCTGGCACGGCTGATATCGAGGGTGAAATCTTTGTTCATCACCTGCATGCCCAGGCGCGACAGCGCCGGCTCCGGGCGCCCTGGCCACATCGCGCAGAACGCTTCGTTGAGCGCCGCCACGCTGTAGGACAAGCCATAGGACCGGTAACGTTTCACCTGCGGCAATTCCATCTGGCGCATCACGTAGTTCACCACATCCCACACCGGCACCGGGGTGCCATTGCTGATGTTGTAGGCCTTGCCCAACGCCGAGCCGGTGGCGAGCAAACTGCTGAGCAACGCTTCGTTGAGGTTGTGCACGCTGGTGAAGTCGACTTTGTTCAAACCGTCGCCCACGATGGCCAGGCGGTTCTTGCGCTGCATTTTCAGCAGGCGCGGGAAGATGCTCATGTCACCGGCGCCGGTGACAAAGCGCGGGCGCAAGGCCAGCACTTCAAGGCCGAACTCCTGGGCGCCGAACACTTTTTGCTCGGCCAGGTATTTGGTCGCCGCATAAGGATGCTTGAAGCGCTTGGGCACTTGCTCTTCGGTCAGGCCCAAATGGTCGCGGCCGTCAAAATAGATCGACGGCGACGACAGGTGGACCAAGCGCCCGACACGCTGTTTAAGGCAGGCCTCGACGACATTCTCGGTCACCAGCACATTGCCTTGATGGAAGTCCTGATATTTGCCCCACAGCCCCACGGCGCCGGCGCAATGCACCACGGCTTCGACGTCGCGGCACAGGTCGCGTACCAGGTCGGCATCATTCAAATCACCCTGGATAAACTCGGCGCCGCGCCTGACCAGGTGTTCCACACCTTCGGCACGCCGCCCGTTGACCCGTACGTCCAGGCCTTGCTCCAGGGCGAAACGCGCAAAGCGCCCGCCAATGAAGCCGCTTGCGCCGGTGACCAGAATTTTCATGTATTACTCCGTGCTCTTTCGTTTTTCATCGCTGTTGCCTTGACGCGCGCCATCACTCCAACGGCACCAACCATTGGCCACACGCCTGGGCCAGATGGTCGGTCAACAAGCCCAACAGTTGCCCGCCACTGCGCCAATGATGCCAGTACAGCGGCACATCGATGGGCTTATCTGGCAACAACTCCACCAATACGCCCCTTTCAAGTTGATCGCGCACCTGCAATTCCGGCACCAGGCCCCAGCCGAGCCCGGCCTCGGTGAGGCGGATAAAGCCTTCGGACGACGGGCACAAATGGTGTTCGAAACCGCCGTCGACGCCGAGGGACGCCAGGTAGCGGTGTTGCAGGAAATCATCCGGGCCAAACACCAACGCCGGCGTGCGCGCCAGTTGATCGGCGCGTACACCCTCGGGAAAGTGCCGGGCGATAAAGGCCGGGCTGGCCAGCGCACGGTAACGCATGGCGCCAAGCAACAAGCTGCGCGCCCCGGCCACCGGGCGTTCGCTGGCGCAGATACACGCCGCCACTTCACCGGCACGCATGCGTTTGAGGCCGACGGTCTGGTCTTCCACCACCAGGTCCAGCAACAGGTGTTGCTCGGCACAAAACACGCTGACCGCCTCGGCCCACCAGGTGGCGAGGCTGTCGGCATTCAGGGCGATGCGCAGGCGCTCGGGCATGCCTTCGGCGTCCAGCGCCGGCACCTGGCTTTGCAGGTCGCGCTCCAGCAGGCGCACTTGCTGCAC
Source organism: Pseudomonas sp. 18.1.10 (assembly GCF_024655625.1). Lineage (NCBI taxonomy): Bacteria > Pseudomonadati > Pseudomonadota > Gammaproteobacteria > Pseudomonadales > Pseudomonadaceae > Pseudomonas > Pseudomonas sp. 18.1.10. Next base: position 14,643 of record NZ_JANLGL010000130.1, on the reverse strand, counting down.
ATGGTTGAGCAGGCGCCGGCCGATGTCGGTGGGCGTCGGCGGCGTGGCGCGCACCAGTACCGGTTGGCCGATGCGCGCCTCCAGCAATTTGATGCGCTGGGAGATCGCCGATTGCGACACCCCGAGCACCTGGGCGCCGCGCTCGAAGCCGGCCTGTTCCACCACCGCTGCCAGGGCGGAAAGCAATTTATAGTCGAACATCAGTTTCTCTAATGAGCGATCAGCAATATTGGTTTTTCTTATACAGCTTAGCCCGTGAGAATGACCAGCATTGCTTCTCTCTATCTTAGGAATCTCACATGGCTGGCGAAACCGCCCTGGCAACCCTGCTGCGCAGCATGAGCCCGCAGCTGAATGACGGCGATTATGTGTTCTGCACCCTGCCCGACCAGCGCATCCCGGCAGGTTGCGAGGTGATCGGCAGCTTTCGCGAGAGCGAAGGCCTGACGGTCATTGTCGAGCGCCAGCAGGCGGAACAGGCCGGCCTGGCCTTCGACTACGTTGCCGCGTGGATCACCCTGAACGTGCATTCGGCCCTGGAGGCCGTGGGCCTCACCGCCGCCTTCGCCAGTGCACTGGGCCAGGCCGGCATCAGTTGCAATGTGATTGCCGGTTATTACCACGACCACCTGTTCGTTGGCCGCGCCGATGCCGAACGCGCGATGCAGGTATTACGGCAACTGGCGGCGGGCGCGGAGTAAATCCTATGTGGCAAAGCTACGTAAATGGCCTGTTGGTGGCCCTCGGTTTAATCATGGCCATCGGCACCCAGAACGCGTTTGTCCTGGCGCAAAGCCTGCGCCGTGAGCATCACTTGCCCGTCGCGGCGCTGTGCGTGGTGTGCGATGCATTGTTGGTGGCCGCCGGGGTATTCGGCCTGGCGACGGTGTTGGCGCAAAACCCGCTGCTGCTGGCGATTGCCCGCTGGGGCGGCGCGGCGTTCCTGTTGTGGTACGGCACCCTGGCGCTGCGCCGGGCGTTTTCCCGGCAGAGCCTGGAGCAAGGCGGCAACCTCAAGACCCGTTCCCTGCGTGCCGTGATGCTCAGCGCGTTGGCGGTGACCCTGCTCAATCCCCACGTCTACCTGGACACGGTGCTGCTGATCGGCTCGCTCGGCGCACAGCAAACCGAACCCGGTGCCTATGTAGCCGGGGCGGCCAGTGCGTCGTTCCTGTGGTTCGCCACCCTGGCCCTCGGCGCGGCATGGCTGGCACCGTGGCTGGCGCGGCCGGCCACCTGGCGCCTGCTGGACCTGTTGGTGGCGGTGATGATGTTCAGCGTGGCCTATCAATTGATCGCCGCCTGACGAATATTCCAAAACGCTCTGGAACCTCTATCCCACACAGTTGTTGCGTGGTTTTGCCGCACCCCCGGTGCTATGATCCTGCCCCTGCGCCGCAAAGAGTACAAACTCCCCGGCGCTTGTTTGGCCGCCCGTGATCGGCCTTGCGCTCACCGCAACTGACCTGATTAGGAGAATCATCATGGCTTTCGAATTGCCGCCGCTGCCCTACGCACACGATGCCCTGCAGCCGCACATTTCCAAGGAAACCTTGGAATTCCACCACGACAAGCACCACAACACCTACGTCGTGAACCTGAACAACCTGGTGCCTGGCACCGAGTTCGAAGGCAAGACCCTGGAAGAGATCGTCAAGTCTTCCTCGGGCGGCATCTTCAACAACGCCGCTCAGGTCTGGAACCACACCTTCTACTGGAACTGCCTGGCGCCAAACGCCGGCGGCCAACCTACCGGCGCGCTGGCTGAAGCCATCAACGCTGCGTTCGGTTCGTTCGACAAGTTCAAGGAAGAGTTCACCAAGACGTCCGTCGGCACCTTCGGTTCCGGTTGGGGCTGGCTGGTGAAAAAGGCTGACGGTTCCCTGGCCCTGGCCAGCACCATCGGCGCCGGCAACCCGCTGACCAATGGCGATACCCCGCTGCTGACCTGCGACGTCTGGGAACACGCTTACTACATCGACTACCGCAACGTGCGTCCAAAGTATGTGGAAGCGTTCTGGAACCTGGTCAACTGGAAGTTCGTGGCTGAGCAGTTCGAAGGCAAGACCTTCACTGCCTAAGCAACGCTTGCAGTACAAAGAGCCCGGCGAATGCCGGGCTTTTTTGTGCCTTACAGAATGTCGCACCTTGCGCAGGAACTTCGCCAATCTCTCCCACCACACATTCAGCGAGAGAGACTTATCCCATATACGTATCGGAGAATTTACGATGACTATAAACGCACTCTCAGCACTCCCTGTCGTCGGCGACCTGTTGAAAGCAGCGCTGCCCGTGGTGGGCGATGTGGTCAAGGCGATCGCGCCGCTGCTGCAACCGTTTGCAGATGCAGCAGCAAAGAAGATAGCGGGTGAAAGCACGGGTTCGCCAACCGAACCCGTGAATTTTGCCAGCCCGCCAGCAGAGGCAAAGCAGGCGATTACCTTCAATCTGTAAACGCCACGTGGCCAGTACACCCGCCTGATGCCTGGGCCGTCCAGGCGTGCGGGTTACGAAGGAAAAGGTGACGCAGATTCAACCCTGCGCCACCTTCCAAGGTCAGCAGCAAGCCTGATCCTTCAATATTTGAATGGCTGCTGTTTCGTCTCACCGCCCACCGCCCCTAAAACACTACCTACTGCTTGTTTCGCAACATCCACCGCCATGCTCGCCGCTTGACCAGCCAGTGGCAGTACAACGGGGGCCAACGCCGCCGCAGCAGCAGCCGCTGCTCCTCCACCTACACCCAATGCCGTCAACATAAGTCAATACTCCGAATTAGAACGAGAGGTGTATTCCTCTCGTCGCCTCAGTGGCAAATCTCACGGAGCTGGTTCCATCTTTCGTAAGTTTGTGTGATTGCCCGAATGTCCCTTTGACTGCCATCACGAGATTGCCAATACTCATGGCATATTGAGGCTACCCGCATGGAACAAGGAATAACCCTTTGAAGCTGGAACTCAAAAACAGCTTGTCGGTGAAGTTGCTACGGGTCGTGCTGTTGTCGGCATTGGTCGTGGGTGTGGCGCTGAGCGTGGCGCAGATCGTTTTTGACGCCTATAAGACGCGCCAGGCCGTGGCCAGCGACGCCCAGCGCATCCTCGATATGTTCCGCGACCCCTCGACCCAGGCCGTCTACAGCCTCGACCGCGAGATGGGTATGCAGGTCATCGAGGGCCTGTTTCAGGACGACGCCGTGCGCATGGCGTCCATCGGCCATCCCAACGAAACCATGCTCGCCGAAAAAAGCCGCGCCTTGCAGCAATCCCCCAGCCGCTGGTTGACCGACCTGATTCTTGGCCAGGAACGCACATTCACCACGGCCTTGGTGGGCAAAGGCCCCTACAGCGAGTATTACGGCGATTTGAGCATCACCCTCGACACCGCCACCTACGGCAAGGGTTTTATTGTCAGCTCGGTGATTATCTTTATATCCGGGGTGCTGCGCGCCCTGGCCATGGGCCTGGTGTTGTACTTGGTCTATCACTGGCTGCTGACCAAGCCGTTGTCACGGATCATCGAGCACTTGACGTCGATCAACCCGGACCGCCCCAGCGAACACAAGATCCCCCAGCTCAAAGGCCATGAGCGCAATGAACTGGGGCTGTGGATCAACACCGCCAACCAGTTGCTCGAATCCATCGAGCGCAACACCCACCTGCGTCACGAGGCCGAGAGCAGCCTGCGGCGCATGGCGCAGTACGACTTCCTGACCGGTTTGCCGAACCGCCAGAAACTGCAGGAGCAACTGGACAAGATCCTCATCGACGCCGGCCGCCGACAACGCCGCGTGGCGGTATTGTGTGTGGGCCTGGACGACTTCAAAAGCGTCAACGAGCAGTTCACCTACCAGGCCGGCGACCAACTGCTGCTGGCCCTGGCCGACCGCCTGCGCGCCCACAGTGGCCGCCTCGGCGCCCTCGCCCGCCTGGGCGGCGACCAGTTCGCCCTGGTGCAAGCCGACATCGACCAGCCCTACGAAGCCGCCGAACTGGCGCAAAGCATCCTCGACGACCTGGAAGCGGAGTTCGCCCTCGACCACGAGCAGATCCGCCTGCGCGCCACCATCGGCATCACCTTGTTCCCGGAAGACGGCGACAGCACCGAGAAGCTGCTGCAAAAAGCCGAGCAGACCATGACCCTGGCCAAGAGCCGCTCGCGCAATCGCTACCAGTTCTATATCGCCAGCGTGGACAGCGAAATGCGCCGCCGCCGCGAACTGGAAAAAGACCTGCGCGACGCCCTGAGCCGCAACCAGTTTCACCTGGTGTACCAACCGCAGATCAGCTACCGCGAGCATCGCGTGGTGGGCGTCGAAGCGCTGATCCGCTGGCAGCACCCGGAGCACGGCCTGGTGCCGCCCGACCTGTTCATCCCGCTGGCCGAACAGAACGGCACCATCATTGCGATTGGCGAATGGGTGTTGGACCAGGCCTGCCGGCAGTTGCGCGAATGGCATGACCAGGGTTTCACCGAGTTGCGCATGGCGGTCAACCTGTCCACCGTGCAGTTGCACCACACCGAGTTGCCACGGGTGGTCAACAACCTGATGCAGATCTACCGCCTGCCGCCGCGCAGCCTGGAGCTGGAAGTCACCGAAACCGGCCTGATGGAAGACATCAGCACCGCCGCGCAACACCTGCTGAGCCTGCGCCGCTCCGGGGCGTTGATCGCCATCGACGACTTCGGCACCGGCTACTCATCCCTCAGCTACCTGAAAAGCCTGCCGCTGGACAAGATCAAGATCGACAAGAGCTTCGTCCAGGACCTGCTGGATGACGACGACGATGCCACCATCGTGCGAGCCATCATCCAGTTGGGCAAAAGCCTGGGCATGCAGGTGATCGCCGAAGGCGTGGAAACCGCCGAGCAGGAGGCGTACATCATCTCCGAGGGCTGCCACGAGGGGCAGGGCTATCACTACAGCAAACCGCTGCCGGCCCGGGAGCTGGCGGCTTTTTTGAAACAGTCCGAGCGCAATAACGCGGCGATTCTCTGATTCAGTAAACCAATACTGAATATTTCCCGCGTTTAAGCCTTTACACAAAATGCAAATCTTTCGCATTATGTCGCAGTTTTGCGCTCCCCCCGCGCGCCCTATCAACAACCGAAGCAGGATGTTCGCCATGATTCGTATGCCCCTGGCCACCGCCAGTCTGCTGGCCATTGCCATTTCTCTCGCCGGTTGCGGCGAAGGTAAAGACAAGGCCGCCGCGCCACAGGCGCCGACCCCGGCTGCCAGCACTACCGCTCCAGCGGCTGCCACCCCTGCCGGCCAGGTTGACGAAGCAGCCGCCAAGGCAGTGGTCGCGCATTACGCTGACATGGTATTCGCGGTCTACAGCGACGCCGAATCCACCGCAAAAACCCTGCAAACCGCAATCGACGCGTTCCTCGCCAAGCCAAACGATGAAACCCTGAAAGCCGCCCGCGCCGCATGGGTTGCCGCCCGCGTGCCGTACCTGCAGAGCGAAGTGTTCCGCTTCGGCAACACCATCATCGACGACTGGGAAGGCCAGGTGAACGCATGGCCACTGGACGAAGGCCTGATCGACTACGTCGACAAGTCCTACGAACACGCCCTGGGCAACCCGGGCGCCACCGCCAACATCATCGCCAACACCGAGATCCAGGTCGGCGAAGACAAAGTCGACGTGAAGGAAATCACCCCGGAAAAACTCGCCAGCCTCAATGAGCTGGGCGGTTCCGAAGCCAACGTCGCCACCGGCTACCACGCCATCGAGTTCCTGCTCTGGGGCCAAGACCTGAACGGCACCGGCCCTGGCGCCGGCAACCGTCCGGCGTCGGACTACCTGACCGGTGACGGCGCCACGGGCGGCCACAACGAGCGTCGCCGCGCTTACCTGAGCGCCGTGACCCAACTGCTGGTGAGCGACCTGGAAGAAATGGTCGGCAACTGGAAGCCAAACGTCGCCGACAACTACCGCGCCACCCTGGAGGCAGAACCGGCCACCGACGGCCTGCGCAAAATGCTGTTCGGCATGGGCAGCCTGTCCCTCGGCGAACTGGCGGGTGAGCGCATGAAGGTTTCCCTGGAAGCCAACTCGCCGGAAGACGAGCAGGACTGCTTCAGCGACAACACCCACAACTCGCACTTCTACGACGCCAAGGGCATCCGCAACGTCTACCTGGGCGAGTACACCCGCACCGACGGCAGCAAGATGACCGGCGCCAGCCTGTCGTCCCTGGTGGCCAAGGCCGACCCGGCTGCCGACAGCGCCTTGAAGGCTGACCTGGCGGCGACCGAAGCGAAGATCCAGGTCATGGTCGATCACGCTGGCAAAGGTGAGCACTACGACCAGCTGATCGCTGCCGGTAACGATGCGGGCAACCAGATCGTACGCGACGCCATCGCCGCCCTGGTCAAGCAGACCGGTTCGATCGAAGCGGCAGCGGGTAAGCTGGGCATCAGCGACCTGAACCCGGATAACGCTGATCACGAGTTCTGATCAGTACCGAGTTGAAAAAAGGCGACCTTCGGGTCGCCTTTTTTATGCCTGGATCAAACACCACAAACCCCATGTGGGAGCGGGCTTGCTCGCGAATGCGGTGGGTCATTCAGCACTTCTGCCACTGACAGTCCGCTTTCGCGAGCAAGCCCGCTCCCACACAAGCCAGCTTCCACAGTTGCTCTGTGTTGCTCCCAGCCCCGGTTTACAAGACCTGCACCGCAGGTAGAATGGCGCCTCTGCCCAATCACCCGAGCTCACTTCATGGCGTTGCCGACCCTACGCATCATCGGTTTCATCATCGGCATCTTCCTGATCACCCTCGCGATCGCCATGGTCGTGCCCATGGCCACCCTGGTGATCTTCGAACGCACCCAAGACCTGCCTTCGTTCCTGTGGGCCAGCATGATTACCTTTCTCGCCGGCCTGGCCCTGGTCATCCCTGGGCGCCCGGAACACGTGCACCTGCGGCCACGGGACATGTACCTGCTGACCGTCACCAGCTGGGTGGTGGTGTGCATCTTTGCCGCACTGCCGTTCCTGCTGACCCAGCACATCAGCTACACCGACTCGTTTTTTGAAAGCATGTCCGGCATCACCGCCACCGGTTCCACGGTATTGAGCGGGCTGGACAGCATGTCCCCGGGCATCCTGATGTGGCGTTCGCTGCTGCACTGGCTGGGGGGCATCGGCTTTATCGGCATGGCGGTGGCGATCCTGCCGCTGCTGCGCATCGGTGGCATGCGCCTGTTCCAGACCGAATCCTCGGACCGCTCGGAAAAGGTCATGCCGCGCTCGCACATGGTGGCGCGACTGATCGTGGCGGCGTACGTGGGCATCACCATCCTCGGCAGCCTGGCGTTCTGGTGGGCCGGGATGGGTTTGTTCGATGCGATCAACCACGCGATGTCGGCGATTTCCACCGGGGGGTTTTCCACCTCCGACGAGTCCCTGGCCCACTGGAAACAACCGGCGGTGCATTGGGTCGCCGTGGTGGTGATGATCCTTGGCAGCTTGCCATTTACCCTGTACGTGGCCACGTTGCGCGGCAACCGCAAGGCATTGGTAAAAGACCAGCAGGTGCAGGGTTTGCTCGGCTTGCTGCTGGTGACCTGGCTGGTGCTCGGCACCTGGTACTGGTGGACCACCGACCTGCATTGGCTGGACGCCCTGCGCCACGTGGCGCTGAACGTGACTTCCGTGGTTACCACCACCGGTTTCGCACTCGGGGACTACAGCCTGTGGGGTAACTTCTCACTGATGCTATTTTTCTACCTGGGCTTTATCGGCGGTTGCTCGGGCTCCACGGCGGGCGGGATCAAGATCTTCCGCTTCCAGGTCGCCTACATCCTGCTCAAGGCCAACTTGAACCAACTGATTCACCCGCGCGCAGTAATCAAACAGAAGTACAACGGCCACCGTCTCGACGAAGAGATCGTGCGGTCGATCCTGACCTTCTCGTTTTTCTTCGCCATCACCATCTGCGCCATCGCCCTGGCCCTGTCGCTGCTCGGCCTGGACTGGATGACCGCGCTGACCGGCGCCGCCAGCACCGTGTCCGGCGTCGGCCCGGGCCTGGGGGAAACCATCGGCCCGGCCGGCAACTTCGCCAGCCTGCCGGATGCGGCCAAGTGGATCCTGTCGCTGGGCATGCTGCTGGGCCGGCTGGAGATCATTACAGTGTTTGTGCTGTGTATTCCGGCGTTCTGGCGCCACTGATCGCCGTCGCTTCCAGCAACCGCGCCCGGTATTCGCCGGGCGTGGCATCGAACCAGCGGCGAAATGCGCGGAAGAAGTTGCTCGGGTCGGCAAACCCCAACAGGTAGGCAATTTCCAGCAACGTCATGCTCGGCTGCGCCAGGTATTGCTCGGCCAGTTCGCGACGGGTGTCGTCGAGCAAGGTCTGGAAACTGGTGCCCTCCTCCTGCAAACGCCGCTGCAAGGTGCGCTGGGACAGGTGCAGGGTCTGGGCCACCACCTCACGCTTGGGCTCGCCCTGGGGCAGCAGGCGGCACAGCACCTGGCGCGCCTTGTGGGTCACGCGGCTTTCCGAAAAGCGTGCCAGGTATTCGCCGGCAAACCGATCATGCAGCAACGCCATGGCCTCGTTGGCGGTGGGCAGCGGCGCGTCCATATCCGCCCGCTCGAAAATCAGCGCGTCATACGGCGCGTTGAACTCCAGGGGGGCATGGAACGCCTGTTTATAGGGCACCAGGTCTTCAGGCTGATCGCCTTGCAACAGTACCTTGCGCGGCTGCAGCGTGCGCCCGGTCAACCAGCCGCACAGGGCCAGGGCGCTGGCCAGCGAGGCCTCAGCGCTTTGCCGGGTCGGTGGGAGATGATCGCCATGCACCGTCAGAATCAGCGCATAGCCTTCGGCTAACAGGCGGAAACTCAGGTCGGCACTTTCAGCGATGATCCGCTGGTAACGCACCAGGCGCATAAAGCCTTCGGCCAGCGTGTTGCTGGACATCAGCGCATACCCCGCCACATGAAACGACGCGGGGCGCACCACTTTGCCCATGTTCAAGCCAATCGCCGGGTTGCCCGACAGCTCCACCGCCCGCTGCCACAGGCGGGTCATGGAGTCTTGCGGGAACCGCGCATCGGGATCGCTCAGGGCGCTGTAGTCCAGGCCCAGCTGCTTGAACAAGGCTCGGCAATCCAGGCCGTCCATCTCCAATGCCTTGACTATCCCCATCGCCCAGCTTGCAGAAGTTGTTCGTTCGCTCATGGCGTCTTCTTAATAAAGCAGGCTTCAAACGGCAGCCAGGAAAGCCAAGGATACTAAAGTGGCATCTATTGTCACTGGCTGTTACCACTGATCACTCTAGACTCAAATAAGCTCCCCGCCGAACATCTGTTGGGCGGCACAACAATCAAAGGGCCGGCCACCGTGGAAAACGTCAAGCAATTCAATAGCTTCGCTGAGTTCTACCCCTATTACCTGAAAGAGCACGGCAACAGCACTTGCCGCCGCCTGCACTTTATCGGCACGACCCTGGTGATCGGCATCCTGGCCTATGCCATCGGCCGGGGTTCCCTGGGCTTGCTTTTGGCCATACCAATCGCCGGCTACAGCTTTGCCTGGATCGGCCACTTCTTCTTCGAAAAGAACCGTCCGGCGACGTTCAAGCACCCGTTCTACAGCTTATTGGGGGACTTCGTGATGTATCGCGACATGATCCTCGGCAAGGTGCCGTTCTAGCCCTGTGACCTCATGTCACTTGCGTTAAATAATGAAAGTTCCGACATCCGCCGACATAAAATTCTTTTTGTCATTTGCAGTGCTGTATCCTGCCAAGGCTTTTTGAGAGCGCGGAATCACCTGCGATTGAAAAAAACAGACCTTGCGAGGAGCGACGACGATGCACGAGATACCTAATCTCCCCTTCCCAAGCCTGCACGAAACTGAGCAGCCAACACCGCAGCAGGCCAGCGACAAGCAGCCTGAGGCCAAAGAAGCCAAACCAGTCGACGGCGAAAGCCTGGACTGACGCCGTACCAGACCGTGTGGAAAGCGCAGCTTTGAGCGCTTTCCACACTGCCTGAATAGACCTGGATACCCCCATGACCAACACCCCAGACACCGCCGTGCTCGACGCTGCCATGCAGATGGTCGACGTATGGAACCGCCTCAGCGCGGACAAACAAGCCGTGCTGCTCAAGCGCTTCGGCACCCCGGAAAACGCCTTGGCCGCCCTGGTCACCACCCAACTGCTCGCCCCCTCCCAACCCTGACGTCTTTTTGATCCGACGTTTTTGCGATTTACCGCCCTGCACGCGCCCAACCACCGGTATCATTAGCAGCCTATCTTTACCTGCTGCGACTGTGGACCTCTCCCATGCCAGATACCCAGCGCCCCATGGCGGTCACGCTGCAAGTTGTTTCCATCGTGTTGTTCACCTTTATCGGCTACCTGAATATCGGCATCCCCCTCGCCGTATTGCCGGGCTATGTCCACAGTACGCTGGGCTACGGCGCCGTGATCGCCGGGTTGGTAATCAGCGTGCAATACCTGGCCACCCTGCTGAGCCGCCCGTACGCCGGCAAAATCATCGACAACCTGGGCAGCAAGCGCGCTGTGCTGATCGGCTTGGCGGGCTGCGGCTTGAGCGGTGTGTTCATGCTGCTGGCGGCATGGTTTGCCAGCCTGCCGGCCGTCAGCCTCGGTAGCCTGCTGATTGGCCGCCTGGTCTTGGGCAGCGCAGAGAGCCTGGTCGGCTCGGGCGCCATCGGCTGGGGCATCGGCCGCGTCGGCGCGGCCAACACGGCCAAGGTCATTTCCTGGAACGGCATCGCCAGCTACGGCGCCCTGGCCGTCGGCGCGCCGCTGGGGGTGCTGCTGGTCAGCCATCTCGGCCTGTGGAGCATGGGCGTCAGCATCATCCTGCTGGCGATCATCGGCCTGCTGCTGGCCTGGAAGAAGGAGCCCGCGCCCATCGTCGCCGGCGTGCGCCTGCCCTTCATGAATGTGCTGGGCCGCGTATTGCCCCACGGTTGCGCCTTGGCGCTGGGCTCCATCGGCTTCGGCACCATCGCCACCTTTATCACCCTGTATTACACCACCCAGCACTGGGATAACGCCGTGTGGGCCCTGAGCCTGTTCGGCGCCAGTTTTATCGGCGCACGCCTGCTGTTTGGCAACCTGATAAACCGGATCGGCGGCTTTCGCGTGGCGATTGCCTGCCTGTCCGTGGAAATCCTCGGCCTGCTGTTGTTGTGGCTGGCGCCGGACGCCAACCTGGCATTGGCCGGCGCGGCGTTGAGCGGGTTTGGCTTTTCCCTGGTGTTTCCTGCGCTGGGCGTCGAAGCGGTCAACCTGGTGCCGGCGTCCAGCCGCGGCTCGGCGGTGGGGGCCTACTCGCTGTTCATCGACTTGTCGCTGGGGATTACCGGTCCGTTGGCCGGCGCGGTTGCGGCAGGGTTCGGCTTTGCGTCGATCTTCCTCTTCGCCGCCCTCGCCGCCCTCGGTGGCTTGCTGCTGAGCGTCTACCTGTACCGGCAAGCGCCCAAGGCCCGCGAGGCACGCGGCGACTAAAAGTCGACCTTGCCGCGCCCGGCCTTGATGCTGCCGCGCTTGGTCTTGGATTCCAGCCGGCGTTTTTTCGAGCCCAGGGTGGGCTTGGTCGGGCGGCGCTTCTTCTCGACCTTGGTGGCACTGAGGATCAGCTCCACCAGGCGCTCCAGCGCATCCGCGCGATTCTGCTCCTGGGTCCGGTATTGCTGAGCTTTCAACACCAGCACACCTTCGCTGGTGATGCGACTGTCGCGCAGCGCCAGCAGCCGCTCCTTGTAGAACTCCGGCAACGACGACGCCGGAATATCAAAACGCAGGTGCACCGCGCTCGACACCTTGTTGACGTTCTGCCCACCGGCGCCCTGGGCGCGAATCGCGGTCAGCTCGATCTCGGCATCCGGCAGCTGCACATTGTTGGAAATCACCAGCATCAATCAAAAACCCTAGGCAACGGACAAGCCCAATTCGGACAACAACATCGACGCCTGGGCTTTGGAAATCACGGCGCCTTTGAACAGTTTCGCATCATTGAGGCGAAACCCGCTCAAATCCGCGCCCCGCAGGTCGGCACCGGCAAAGTTGGCGCCGTTGATACGCGCGTGAGCGAGGCTGCAGTCGATCAATTCGGCCTTGCGAAAGTCGGCATCCGACAAATCGCTGTCGGAGAAATCCAGGTTATTCAGCACCGTGCGGGCAAACGACAACCCAGACAGGAACGCGCTGTTGAGCCGGGTCTCGCTGAAACTCAGGCCCAGCGACGCGCAATGGGTGAAGTTGGCACCGGTCAACTTGCAGTGCTCGAAACTCGCCTGGGGCAACTTGCTGCGCTGCCAGCGGGTGTTGTTCAGGTCGCAGCTGTGGAACTGCGCTTCCAGCAGGTTCGCCGCTTCGAAGATCGCGAGGCTGGCGCGGCAGCTTTTCCAGTGGGTGCCTTCCAGGCGGGCGCCGAGGAACGAGGTCTGGATAAGAATGCAGCGTTCGAAGATCCAGTGATCGAACACCATGCGCGACAGGTCGGCACCGCTCAGGTCCACGCCGATCAAGCGCAAAGGGCCGCTGTGCTGGTCGATCAGGTCTTCCAGATCAGCGCGTTGCAGGGTGCCGCCGTCGATGTCGGTGGGGTGCATGGAGCCTCCGGGCCTGTATCAAATTAAAACAAGGCGCGAGTCTAACCCGTCAACGCCAACAAAAAACCCGGCAAAGCGCCGGGTTTTCTGTTTACGCGAAAACGCTTACTCCAGAACCGTCCCCGCTGTGCTCAGGGCTGCCTGCGCCTTGCGCTTGTTCTTGATCCAGTAACACACCGCCATAAACGCCACCCACACCGGGATCGCGTACACCGACACCTGGATCCCCGGGATCATCAGCATGACCACCAGGATAAACGCCACGAACGCCAGGCAAACGTAGTTGCCGTACGGGTACCACAACGCCTTGAACAGCGGCACCTGGCCGGTGCGGTTCATGTGCTGGCGGAACTTGAAGTGGGAGAAACTGATCATTGCCCAGTTGATGACCAGCGTGGCCACCACCAGGGACATCAGCAGTTCCAGCGCGTGTTGCGGGATCAGGTAGTTCATCAACACCGCCACCAGGGTGACCGCCGCCGAAGCGAGGATCGAGCGCACCGGCACGCCGCGTTTGTCGATCTTCGCCAGCGCCTTGGGCGCATCGCCCTGCTCAGCCATGCCCAACAGCATGCGGCTGTTGCAGTAGGTGCCGCTGTTGTACACCGACAGCGCCGCCGTCAGTACCACGAAGTTGAGGATGTGCGCGGCGGTGTTGCTGCCCAGCATCGAGAACACCTGCACGAACGGGCTGCCGCTGTAGGCATCGCCGGAGGCGTTGAGGGTGGTCAGCAGCGCGTCCCACGGGGTCAGCGACAGCAGCACCACCAGCGCACCGATGTAGAAGATCAGGATGCGGTAGATCACCTGGTTGATCGCTTTCGGGATCACCGTGCGTGGCTGGTCAGCCTCGGCCGCCGTGAAACCGAGCATTTCCAGGCCGCCAAAGGAGAACATGATGATCGCCATGGCCATCACCAGGCCGCCCACGCCATGGGGGAAGAAGCCACCGTGTTCCCACAGGTTGCTCACCGAGGCTTGCGGGCCGCCGCTGCCGCTGACCAGCAAATAGCTGCCCAGGGCGATCATGCCGACGATAGCCACCACCTTGATGATGGCAAACCAGAACTCGGCCTCACCGAAGACTTTGACGTTGGCCAGGTTGATCACGTTGATTAGCACGAAGAACGCCGCCGCCGAGACCCAGGTCGGGATCTCCGGCCACCAGTAGTGCACATATTTGCCGACAGCCGTCAGCTCCGACATGCCCACCAGAATGTACAGGATCCAGCAGTTCCAACCCGACAGGAAGCCGGCGAAACCGCCCCAATACTTGTGGGCAAAGTGGCTGAAGGAACCGGCCACCGGCTCTTCGACGATCATCTCGCCGAGTTGGCGCATAATCATGAAGGCGATAAAGCCGCAGATGGCATAGCCCAGGATCATCGACGGACCGGCGGATTTGAGCACCCCGGCCGAACCGAGGAACAGGCCGGTACCGATGGCGCCACCGAGGGCGATCAACTGGATATGACGATTTTTCAGGCCGCGTTTCAGCTCGCCTGAAGAGGAATGGGGTCCACTCATGAAAAGGGTCTCACGCAAGGTTTGATGATGTTGAATGCACGTCGCTCGCTCGAATCTCGACTCAAGCAGCGCCGCTCAAACCCCAGCGCAGGCACCAGGAGTACAGCGTGTTTATATCGGTCATGCGTCACCTGTTTGTTTTTATCTGTGACGAAATCGAACCCGTCCGGCTCGTGGCCAGGCGGAGTGATCAGGGTAGGCAAACCCTGGGTCTTGGCCTTTTGCGTGGGTACGCAAGGGGGGTCACAGTAAAACGCGGCGGATTGTACACGCAGACAAGCTTTAGGCCGAGCCTTGTCGTCGAGGATCAGAACTGTCAGGTAATCCTTACAGCACCACCATCCCTAATAAACACAGGGCAAATCCGTAAATTATTCGTTACAGGACGGAATACAGACGTTACAGACACTGGAGATGACCTGTGGGAGCGGGCTTGTGTGGGAGCGGGCTTGCTCGCGAAGGCGGTGTGTCAGCCAATACATCGTTAACTGGTCCACCGCT